>JAYRQX010000548.1:0-2857 GCA_041910415.1 Acetobacteraceae bacterium
AGGGCAGCACGCGGGCGAAGGACAATTGCATGTCGCGCACCGGCGCCGCGGTGGCTGCGTCGCAGCCATCCGGCGCGGCGCGCGGCTGTGCCATGGCGGGCGCGCCGAGGAGCAGGCCAAGCGCCAGCCACGCCGCCGTCAGGCCGATCCGCGCGGCACCGTCGCGCCGGCACGAGCGGTGCCGCAACCTTGTCTCCCGAACGCCTGCCCCCGGCGCAGTATCGCCTCCGGCAACCCCGGATGGGCAGCGGCGTTGCCTGCCGCCGACGCATGGCGGAGCAATTTGTCGCGAATGCGGACGCGGCCTACCGCGCCTGCGAAGCCGGGGGGTCGCCGGGCGCAGCCCATGGCTGCACAATGGCGCGGGAAGCAACCAGCGATACGCGCGACGGGAACGAGCCATGGATGACGTGAAGCAGCCGCCGGCCGAGGACACGCGCACCGCCCGGGTGACCGGGGAAGAAGCGCTGGCGATGCATGCCGAGGGCCGGCCCGGCAAGCTGGAGATCCGGCTGACCAAGCCGCTGATCACCGCGCGCGACCTGAGCCTCGCCTACAGCCCGGGCGTCGCGGAGCCCTGCCTGCACATCCACAGGGATCCCAAGCTCGCCTACGACTACACGGCCAAGGGGAATTTCGTCGCCGTCATCTCCAACGGCACCGCGGTGCTCGGCCTCGGCAATCTCGGCGCGCTCGCGTCCAAGCCGGTGATGGAGGGCAAGGTCGCCCTCTTCAATCGTTTCGCGGATGTGGACGGCATCGACCTCTGCGTCGATACCGAGGATGTGGATGCCTTCGTCAACGCTGTGCGCTACCTCGGCCCCAGCTTCGGCGGCATCAACCTCGAAGACATCAAGGCGCCGGAGTGCTTCGTCATCGAGCAGCGCCTGCGCGAGCTGATGGACATCCCGGTCTTCCATGACGACCAGCACGGCACGGCGATCGTGGCGGCGGCCGGGCTGATCAACGCCATCCACCTGACCGGGCGCGACATCAAGGCCACGCGGCTCGTCATCAACGGCGCCGGCGCGGCGTCCATCGCCTGCGCGGAGCTCGTGAAGGCCATGGGCATGCGGCCCGAGAACGTCATGCTCTGCGACACCAAGGGCGTGATCTGGCGCGGCCGCCAGGAAGGCATGAACCAGTGGAAGTCCGCGCATGCGGTGACCACCACGGCGCGCACGCTGACCCAGGCGCTGGACGGCGCGGATGTCTTCTTCGGCCTCTCGGTGAAGGGCGCGCTGACGCAGGACATGGTCCGCGCCATGGCGCCCAAGCCGATCATCTTCGCCATGGCGAACCCGGACCCCGAGATCACGCCCGACGAGGCGCGCGCGGCGCGGCAGGACGCGATCATCGCCACGGGCCGCTCGGACTATCCCAACCAGGTGAACAACGTCCTCGGCTTCCCCTTCATCTTCCGCGGCGCGCTGGATGTGCGCGCCTCCACGATCAACGACGCCATGAAGATCGCGGCGGCCGAGGCGCTGGCCATGCTGGCGCGCGAGGATGTGCCGGAGGAAGTGGCGGGCGCCGGTGCGGGCAAGGCGCTGCGCTTCGGCCCGGACTACATCATCCCCAACGCCTTCGATCCCCGGCTGATCTCCCGCGTCTCGCCCGCCGTCGCCAAGGCGGCGATGGAAAGCGGCGTCGCGCGCCGCCCGCTGATCGACCTGCAGCGCTACGAACGGGATCTCGCGAACCGCCTGGACGCGACGGTGGGCGCGCTGGAGGCGATTTCGGAATCCGTGCGCCAGAACCCCAAGCGCGTCGTCTTCGCCGAAGGCGAGGAGGAGAAGGTCATCCGCGCCGCCATCGCCTTCCGCAACGCGGGCTATGGCACGCCCGTGCTGGTGGGGCGGGAGGACCGGATCGCCGCCATCTCGTCCGCCATCGGCATCCCGATGCCCGACGGGATCGAGATCCACAATGCGCGGCTGTCGCATTCGAATCTGCGCTACGCGGAGTATCTCTACGGCAAGCGCCAGCGCGACGGTTTCCTGTTCCGCGACTGCCAGCGCCTGGTGAACCAGGACCGCAACGTCTTCGCGGCCTGCATGGTGGCCTGCGGCGATGCCGATGCCGTCGTCACCGGCTCCACGCGTTCCTACGCCGTCGCGATGGAGGGCGTCTCCATGGCGATCGAGCCGCTGCCGGGGCGCGTGGTCTTCGGGCTGTCCATCATCGTCTCCCGCCGCGCCGGCACGGTGCTGGTCGCCGACACCGCGGTGCATGAACGCCCGGATGCCGAGACGCTGGCCGGCATCGCGCGGGGATCGGCCAGCGCGGCGCGGCGGCTCGGGCTCGATCCGCGCGTGGCCTTCCTCTCCTTCTCGACCTTCGGCGATCCGCGGGGCACGATTCCCGGCTCGATCCGCGATGCGGTGAAGCTGCTGGCCGAACGCGGCGCCGATTTCGAGTTCGACGGCGAGATGTCGGCCGATGTCGCGCTCGACCCCGCGCTGCGCGCGACGCTCTATCCCTTCTCCCGCCTGACCGGCCCGGCGAACATCCTGATCATGCCGGGGCTGCATGCGGCGCACATCCTGACGCGCTCCGTGCCGAAGCTGACCAATGCGCAGGTGATCGGGCCGCTGCTGACGGGCCTCTCGCATGCGGCGCAGATCGTGCCGATGCAGGCGGGCGTGCACCAGATCCTCGATCTCGCCTGCCTCGCGGCCCACGCCTCGACGCAGCGATGAGCGAGGGTGTCGCGACCATCGGGTACGAGGGCGCGACGCCGGCGCGGCTGATCGAGACACTGCGCGAGGCGGGTGTCAGGACGCTGGTCGATGTGCGCGCGCTGGCGAACAGCCGGCGCCCGGGCTTCGCCAAGCGCGCGCTGTCGGCGGCGCTG
>JAYRQX010000549.1:0-4030 GCA_041910415.1 Acetobacteraceae bacterium
CCGACGCGTCCAACTCCATCCGCGTGATCGCCACCGCTGCCGTCATCGCCCCCTCCACCATCAGGAGCACACATCGAATCACACCCGCCGTGACCGCGGGAATCCCCTCAACGAGTCAATCATCTCCGCAGGGCGTATAAGATCCAGGAATCCGGTCCTGCGGATTGCGGATTCCGATCCGTCAGCGTGAGGGTGCGCGTCGCCCCGATGTCGGCGCTGTCCGAACGGTGCCCGATGCGGGCGATGGCGCGGCGCGCGTGTTCGCTCGCGGACGCGGCTGTCGCTTCAGGATCAGATCCTTGTCGGACGAACTCAGCATCAGATCCTTGTCAGACGCACTCGCCGCGCCCGGCGTCGCACCCACGGCTGTCGCGAGCAATCCAAGAGCGGCCGAGATGGCAGCCCGCCGGCGGGCCCTGTCCGGATCTTCGGGCATTGCGCCCCTACCCTTCGCCGTCGCCCAAGAGCGCAAGGAGCGCCGCCGCATGCAGCGGCACACACTCCTCCAGCACCTCGGGCACTGGGATGTTCTTCCATGCACAATATGCACTTACCGTCATGTGCAGATCAAGCGGATCCACCATGAGCAACGCCTCCGGTGGATTGACCGGACGCCCGTCGAGACGCGCGAGAGCGTCGGCATAGGCATCGACAGCATCGAGCAGCGGCCCGGCGCCCTGTGCGGCCAGGAAGTCCGCGACCATGGCGTCGCCGCCGAAGCAGCCATCACTGTCCTCCGGGTGGGAGGGCGAAAGGAAGAAGCGTTCCGTGCCGTCACGAAGACGCTGCCGGCCCAGCGGATGCAGCCGGCAGATCGCCGGGCGGTCCGAATGCACCTCACATCCCGCCGGTCCGAGGAACACGCACGCCTCCTCCTCATCCCGCGCCAGCACGATGCCCTCACGGTCCTCCGTGAAACGGTCACGGAACCCGGCGTAGTCCTCGCCGAGGCGGCGTGCGAGCCGCGCGGCCTCGTAGGGATTGATCCGGACGGCGCGTCCACGACAACATCGGCGGCATCGCATGCAGGCATAGGCGAATGGTGACCCGCGGCCGAGCGCCACGGCAGCTTCCCGCTCGGCGCCAACGCCATCGGGTAAGGGAAGGGCGTTGCGTTCGCCGGCAGCGTCTTCGTTGTCAGACGTCGTCACGGACGGGCGTTCCTTCGCTGCGACGTCTCCATGAAACCAACGAGTGGCAGGGTGGCGGATTCCGCGTCAACGGCTAGTCTCTCCCTGGGACAAGGAATTCGATGACCCTCACCCGCCAGGATTTCCGCGATGCCATGGCCCGGCTGGGGGCGGCGGTGAACATCATCACCACGGCGGGCGGCGCCGGGCGCGGCGGCGTCACCGCGAGCGCGGTCTGCTCGGTGACCGACGATCCGCCGACGCTGCTCGTCTGCATCAACCGCGAGAGCTCGACGGGCGCGCTGATCAAGGCGAACGGCGTGCTCTGCGTGAACGTGCTGGCCGCAGGGCAGCGCGACCTCTCCGATATCTTCGCCAGGCCGAGCAAGACCGTGGGCTACGACCAGAAATTCGCCGCCGGCCGCTGGGCCCATCTGGAGACGGGTGCGCCGGCGCTGGACGGCGCGGTCGCCGCCTTCGACTGCCGCATCGCCGATATCGTCGAGAAGGGCACGCACAGCGTGATCTTCGCCGAAGTGCTGGCGATCCGGCTCGGCCCGGTCGTCCAGCCGGGGCTGATCTACTATTCGCGCGGCTACCACGGGGTCGGCCAGCCGGCCTGAAACGGGGCGCCACCGTTCCGCAGGCGGTTTTCTTCGCGCGCCGCATCACACCCATGCCGAAGCCGCAAAGGCGCCGTAAACCACCCCCAGCCTATACTTCATTCCTCACTGGGGACTGGAGTCTGATATGGTTGAAATCACTGTGAAAATCCCGGACGATCTGGCGGACGAGATCGCCCGCCGCGCCGCAGCATTGGGGACGACGGCCGAGCATTGGGTCTCGGCCATGGTGCAGGATGTCGCGGCCGACCTGCCGGAAGAGACCGGCAGCGCCGCGGACGACTTCCTGGCGCGCTGAGCCTGTTCAGGCCGCCCGGCAGGGCGGCTTGGCCGTTCCGGTATCGCATGGGCTAGCATGGCCCCCGCCATGACCAGCCCGACGCCCTGATGGCGTCCGCGCCCCCGACCGAAGCGGCTTCGCCGCGCGCCTTCGTCGCCCTGATCGTGGCGGCGCAGGCGCTGGTGCAGATCGGGGCTTTTGCTCTCCCGGCGCTGCTGCCGGGCTACATCGCGCGATGGGATCTCTCGAAGACCGAGGCCGGCTGGCTGATCGGCATCTTCTTCGCGGCCTATGTCGGCGCGGTGCCCGTGCTGGTGGCGATGACCGACCGCTGGCCGGCGCGACGCGTCTACCTGGTGGGCGCGGCGGCGACGGCGCTGTCGCATCTGGGCTTCGCGACATGGGCCGACGGGTTCTGGAGCGCATTCTTTCTGCGTGCCCTGGCCGGGGTGGGCTGGGCGGGCTGCTACATGCCGGGGCTGAAGGTGCTCGCCGACAGTCACGAAGGCACGGCGCAGTCGCGCGCGGTCTCATTGCACGCGGCGGGCGTCGGCATGGCGGGGGCGGCCTCCTTCGCCGTCTCGGGGCTGATGAACGCCATCGCCGGGCCGCGCGCGGCCTTCCTGTTCGGCGCGGTCGCCGCCTGCTGCGCCCTCGCGATCGCGCTCGCCGTGATGCCGCGCGCGCTGCCACCGCGCGCGAAGCAGCCGGTCTCGGCGCTGCTGGATTTCCGCCCTGTCTTTCGCAACCGCGCGGCCATGGGCTGGATCGCGGGCTACACCGTCCACACCTGGGAACTCGCCGCGGCGCGCGCCTTCGGCGTGACTTTTCTGAGTGCGACGGCCGCGCGGATGGGCGCGCCGGATTGGTGGCCGGATGCGACGCTGCTGTTCACCATGGCCGGGCTCGTGGGCATCGCCGTCTCGGTCACGGGCAACGAGCTCGCGCAGAAGGTCGGGCGCATCCGCGTGGTGACGGCGGCGATGGGATGCGCGGCGGCGCTGTCCCTGGTGACGGGATGGAGCACGGGGCTGTCCACGCCGCTCGCGGCCCTCCTGCTGCTGCTGTGGAATGCCAGCATCTACATCGACAGCTCGGCGCTCACCGCCGGCACGGTGCAGGCGGCCGAGCCCGCGCGCCGGGGCGCCACGATGGGGCTGCATTCGATGTGCGGCTATGCGGGCGGATTTCTCGGGCCGCTCGGCGTGGGGTTGGCGCTCGATCTCAGCGGCGGCGACAGCCCGCTGGGATGGGGGCTGGGCTTCGGACATCTGGCGGTGGTGACGGCGGCGGGGTTCTGGGCGCTGAGAAGGTTCAGCCGGTCGATGCCCCCACCCCGACCCTCCCCCGCTTCGCAGGGGGGGGTATAGAGATAGCGCTGTTTGGTAACCGCGCAGAACAGCGTAATCGCAATCTAAAGGATATTATTCTTATTCGGCCTCGGTGAATTCTAACCACGAGCGCCACCTCGCCTCGTCCGGCATATTCCGTCCGTGAACCATAGCTTCGGGAGACCTACGTAGACGTACTCACGGTCAGGGGGCTGCACGTGTCAACGGTGCAGGATGGAACTGGCGGATGGCCGCTATATGTGCCAGGTCATCGATCGAACCGGCCCCCCGAGTCGGCACCCATGAATGGACGAACAAAGTGGATCGCATTTGGAATACGGACGAGTGAACATGATAAAGCGAGTTCGCGATCGCACCAGATTGGACGTGAGCCAGCAGCGTAGCGCCAGCGGCTCCGCGGACGTACCTGTTGCCGCACCTTCGCGAAGGCAAGACGCCCCCGCTGGGAGGAAGAATGTGCCAGCATCAGTGGTCCGATCTCAAGATGCTATATCGAGCAGAGTTCTAGAAGGTGTTATGTATTTTGCATAAGGCTGGCGGCCTGTTTGAGCATGATGCAGACGAAGGCGACGGTGTGGAAGCTGGCGAGGGTGGAGGCGTAGCGCTCGTAGTCCTTGACGAGGCGACGGCATCGGGTGGCCCAGG
>JAYRQX010000550.1:0-1809 GCA_041910415.1 Acetobacteraceae bacterium
AGGAGGGCGCGATGCGCCACGGCGTCGTCACGGGCTTCTGGGTGCGCATCGCGCCGGGCACGGGCCGCGCCGAGCTGCGCGCGGCGATCGAGGCCGCGCTGCCCGTGCGCGTCTTCGAGCCGCAGGAGATGCTGGATGGCGACCGCAACGTGACCGTGCTGCGCGCGGTCTCCTCGGCGGTCTCCTCCATCGCGCTGGTGATGGGCGCGCTCAACCTCTTCGGCACGCTGCTGATGTCGGTGCAGGAACGCACGCGCGAGATCGGCATGATCGCGGCCATGGGCTGGAGCGATGGGCGCATCGTGGCGCTCATCATGATCGAGGGGCTGGTGCTCGGCGTCTTCGGCTGCCTCGGCGGCGTGGCGGTCGGGCTGCTCGCGTCGTCGGCCTTCGGATCGCTGCCCGCCATCGGGACGGTGATCAGCTTCACGCCGACCGCCTCCGACCTCGCCCTGCCGCTGCTGCTGGCCTTGCCGCTCTGCGCGGTGGGCGCGGTCTATCCGGCCTGGCGGGCGGTGAGGATGATGCCGGCCGACGCGCTGCGAAGAGCGTAGAGGCCTACCCCCCCCCCCCGGCAAACGCAAAGTGTTTGCGCGGGGGGCAGGCTACTCCCCCGATCGCGCCGCCTTCAGATCCACGAGCGGCGTCCCGTCCACGCAATCGAGCCCGCGCACCAGCAGTGCGCCCTCCTCCACCCCCACCACCTCCACGACCGAGGTCGCGATCGGGTTGGGCCGGTTGGGCGAGCGCAGCGCGAAGGTCCCCATGGGCATCGGCCGCCCGCGCGGCGCCTGCACCAGCAGATCCCGCCGCGCGAGATGCATCCAGTACAGCACCTCCGCGCGCTTGCCGGCCTCGATCCCGCGCAGCGCCGGGCGCCAGGGCGCCTCCACCTCGATGCGGCAGACCGGCCCGTCCGCGCGGTCGCCGCGATGCGGGCAGTCGCCCTGCGTCGCGAAGGGCGTGCGGATGCGGCCGATGAAGCAGAGCGTCGCATCGGCGCGGTCGGGCATGCCGCCTTCCACCTCGCCCGGTCGTGTCGCGTGCCACTCCGTCATCTCGTCCTCCCTGGACCGCGCCGCGCCGCCGGTCCTAGACTCGCACGCCGCGTCCGGCAGAAGACCGGAGGCCGGGAGGAACCGCAATCATGACCCCACGCCGAACCGTCCTTGCCGCGGGTCTGGCCGCCGCCCTGCCGGGCGCGCCTCGTGCGGCCGCCTGGCCCGAACGCCCGGTGCGGCTGGTGGTGGGCTACCCGGCCGGCGGGCCGACCGACTATCCCGCGCGGCTGCTGCAGGACCCGCTGCAACGCCTCTGGGGCCAGCCCATCGTCATCGAGAACCGCCCCGGCGCCAGCCAGGTGCTGGCCACCGAGGCCGTCGCGCGCTCGGCGCCCGATGGCTACACGCTGTTCCTGGCCGCCAGCACCCACGCCTCCAATGCCGCGGTCTATGCCCGGCTGCCCTATGACACGCTGGGCGACTTCACGCCGATCGTGAACATCTACGCCTCGCCCACCGTGCTCTTCGTGGGGCCGCGCTCGCCCTTGCGCACCGTGCAGGACCTGGTGGATGCGGCGCGGCGGGAGCCGGGGATGGCCTTCTCCTCCTCGGGCAACGGCTCCTCCGGCCACTTCGCGCTGGAGATGTTCCGCAAGCGCACGGGGCTCGATCTCGTGCATGTCGCCTATCGCGGCGGGCCGCCGGCGCTGCAGGACGTGATCGGCGGCCGGGTGCCGGCGACCTTCTCGACGCTCTCCGGCGCCATCGCGCTGGCGCGCGAGGGACGGCTGCGCGCGCTCGCCGTCGG
>JAYRQX010000551.1:0-7273 GCA_041910415.1 Acetobacteraceae bacterium
GATGGCCTCGACCAGCGCCGTCACGGCGCGCGCTCCGCCGCGCGGATGCAGGCCGCGCTGTGCGTGGGACCAAACGCCGTCAGCGGCGGGATGGCGGCGCGGCAGGCTTCGATGGCCAGCGCGCAGCGCGGGCTGTAGCGGCAGCCGGGCGGGCGCCGGCCTGGTTCGGGCAGCGTGCCGGGAATGGCGGCGAGGCGCGGGCGGTCGTCGGCGAGCGAGGGCACGCAATCCAGCAGCCCGCGGGTATAGGGATGGCGCGGCGCGTCGAAGAGGGTCGCGACGGGCGCCTGTTCGACGACGCGTCCGGAATACATGACGACGACGCGGTCGGCGGTCTCGGCGATCACACCCATGTTGTGGGTGATGATGATGACGGACATGCCGGTCTCGTCGCGCAGGTCCATCAGCAGGTCGAGGATCTGCGCCTGGATGGTGACGTCGAGCGCGGTCGTCGGTTCGTCCGCGATCAGCAGGCGCGGGTGGCAGGCGAGCGCCATCGCGATCATCACGCGTTGGCGCTGCCCGCCCGACATCTGATGGGGGTAGTCGTCCATGCGCCGCGCGGCGGAGGGGATGCCGACCTTGTCCAGCATCTCGACCGCCCGCGCGCGGAGCGCGGCGGGGGCCAGGCGCTCATGCGCGCGGATCGTCTCCATGATCTGGTCGCCGATGGTGAAGACCGGGTTCAGCGAGGTCATCGGTTCCTGGAAGATCATGGAGATTCCAGGCCCGCGGATCCTCTGCATCTGGCGATCCGAGAGCTTGGTGAGATCCTGCCCTTCGAACATCACCTTGCCCGACACGATGCGCGCGGGCGGCTGCGGCAGCAGGCCCATGATAGTGAGGGAGGTGACGCTTTTCCCCGATCCGGACTCGCCGACGATGCCAAGGATTTCGCCAGGGGCCACGGAGAAGGACACGTCTTCGACGGCGTTGATCTCGCCGCGCGCGGTCTGGAAGGCCGTAGTCAGGCCGCGAACGTCCAACAGGCTCACTGCTGGATCCTGAGGCGCGGATCGAGCACGTCGCGCAGCGCATCGCCCAGGAGGTTCAGCCCCATCACCGTGATCATCAGCGCGACCCCGGGGATGGCGATGATCCAGGGCGCTTCCCGCAGGTAGTCGCGCCCCTCCGCCATGATGTTGCCCCAGGTCGGCGTGGGCGGCACCGCGCCGACGCCGAGGAAGGAGAGCGTCGCCTCCGTCAGCACCGCATAGGCAAACAGGAAGGAGAGCTGCACGATCATCGGCGCCATGGCGTTGGGCAGGATGTGCCGGCGCAGGATGCGCCAATGCCCCGCGCCGGCCGCGACGGCGGCCTGCACATATTCCATCTCCCGGATCACGATGACCGAGGAGCGCACGATGCGCGCCGTGCGCGGCACATAGACGATGCCGAGCGCCAGGATGACGTTCAGCGTGGAGGGCCCGAGCACGGAGGTTACGGCGATCGCGAGCAGGATCGCCGGGAAGGCCATGATCGCGTCGTTGAAGCGCATCAGCGCGTTGTCGAGCCGGCGGAAATAGCCCGCCGCCGCGCCGATCAGCGTGCCGAACACCGCGTTCAGCGCGACGACGGAGGCGCCGATGATCATGGAGAGCTGCGCGCCCCAGACCACGCGCGACCACAGGCTGCGGCCGAAATTGTCGGTGCCGAAGAGCCAGTCGCGATCGGGCGGCTTGAATCGGTTGCGCATGGACAGGCGCGTCGGATCGACCTCGGTGATCCAGGGGGCGAGGAGGCCGATCACCGCGACCGTCCCGAACAGGATCAGCCCGGTGACGAACAGCTTGTGGCGGAACAGGCGCTTCAGCGCGGTGCGGGCCGGGCGCTCATGGCGTTCCGGGATTGCCTCGGCTTCGGCTGACACCGCGGCGCTACTCATAGCGCACTCGCGGGTCGAGCAGCGCGTAGAGCATGTCCACGGTGATGTTGATCAGCACGAGGAAGGTGGTGACCAGCAGCAACCCCCCCTGGACCATCGGGTAGTCGCGGTTCAACACCGCCTGGGTCAGCAGCTGGCCGATGCCGGGGATGGAGAACAGCGCCTCGGTCACCACCGCACCCGACAGCAGCAGGGAGATGATGATGCCGACGACGGTGACGATCGGGATCAGCGCGTTCGCCAGCGCATGCTTCAGTACCACGATGCGCGATGGCAGCCCCTTCGCGCGGGCGGTGCGGATGTAGTCCTGCCGCAGCACCTCCAGCATCGAGGAGCGCGTGATGCGCGCCAGCAGTCCCGCCTGCAGCAGCGCCAGCGAGATCGCCGGCATGGTCATGCTGCGCAGCCATCCCAGCGGGTCCTGCAGGAACGGCACGTAGCCGCCGGACGGCAGCCAGCCGAGGTGGACCGCAAAGAAGATGATCATCAGCAGGCCGAGGAAGAAATTGGGCACGGAGATGCCGATCATCGCCACCATCATCGCGGCCTGGTCGATGAAGGTGTTCTGCCGGAGTGCCGCGATGATCCCGCTGGCGACGCCGAGGACCAGGGTCAGCACCAACGCATAGAGAGAAAGCCCGATGGTGACGGGCAGGCGTTCCATCGTCGCCGCGAAGACGCCCTTGCCCAGCAGCAGCGAGCGGCCGAGGTCGCCCTGCGCCAGCCCCTCATAGTAGCGCAGCAGCTGGACGTGCAGCGGCTGGTCCAGCCCCAGATCGGTACGGAGCTGCGCGATCTGCGCCGGCGTGGCGCTGAGCCCGGCGATCGCCGCCGCCGGGTCGCCCGGGATCAGTCGCATCAGCCCGAAGCTGATCAGGCTGACGATCAGCAGGACCGGGACAGCGCCGAGCAGGCGCCTGACGACCGCCCCCAGCACCGCTCAGCGCTGGATCCACACGTTGGAGAAGCGCGGGATGCGGAAGGGCACGAAGCCCTGCACGTTGGATCGCACCGCCTGCACCTTGGTCAGCGCGCCGAAGGGAATCGCATAGACGCGTTCCAGCACCAGGCGCTGCATGCGCGCGAAGGCCGCATTGCGCTCGGCCTGCGTCGGCAGCGTGTTCATGTCGTTCCAGGCAGCCATCACCTCCGGATCGTCGCGGTCGTCGCGCGGGCGATAGGCGGCGTTGGGGGAGACGAGGAACTGCATCGTCGCCAGCGCGCCGAGCGCGGGCTGCGTGCCCCAGCCGGAATGGTAGAAGTGCCATTCGGTGCTGTTGAGCCGCTGGGACATCTGCACCGAGGTCGGCCAGTCCACCACGCGCAGCGTCACGTTGATGCCGATCGACTGCATCTGCTGCTGCATGACCAGCGCCGCGTTGTACATCGCGGGATAGTCGCGGTTGGTCAGGATGGTGATCGGCTCGTTGCGGTAGCCGCTCTCCCGCAGCAGCGCCCGGGCGCGCTGCTGGTTGTTGATGTTGTAGGTCTCGCGCCCGGCATCGGAATAGCTCGCCTGGTTGGGATACTGGAAGCCGACATTGAGGCGGTAATTGCCGTCCGTCGCCGCCTCCATGATGTCCTCCATGCCCAGCACGGCCTGCACCGCGCGGCGGAAGGCGAGATTGTTCGTCGGCGGCGTCGAGGTGTTGGGCAGCGCGATCTGGATCCACCAATTCTGCAGCGGCAGCAGCGTGATCGCCTGGTTGCGCCGGAGCGACTCCATCGACCGCGTCGGCACGTCCTCGACCGCCTGCAACTCGCCGGTCTCAAGGCCTGCGACGCGCGCGGAGGCCTCGGTCACGATGCGGAAGGTGACGGTGTTGAGGCAGGCCTGGCGATAGCCGCCGAAGCCCGTGCGCTGCTCGAAGGCCATGTTCGGCCGATAGTTCTCGTAGCGCCCGAGCCGGGCATGGCTGCCGGGTACGAACTCCATCAGCCGGAACGGGCCGGTGCCAATGGGGCGAAGTTGCTGCGCCGCGTCGTCCTTGTGCTCGGCCGGGATGATGACGATGGGGACGGAGAAGGAGGACAGCGCTTCCAGGAAGGTCGGCTGCGCGCGCGCCATGCGGATGATGAAGGTGTTGGCATCAGGCATCTCCCAGCCCGACACGTTGTCGAGCGTGCTGCGCTGGAGGCCCACGCGCTTGTAGCGTTCGAAGGAGGCCGCGACATCGGCCGAGGTCATCGGCCTGCCGTTGTGGAAGGTGACGCCCTGGCGCAGGCGGAAGGTGTAGGAAAGATGGTCCGGCGCCTCCTCCATCGCTTCCGCGAGGTCGAGGATCGGGTTGTTGTTCTCGTCCCGCGTCATCAGCGTTTCGTAGATGTTCATCGCGATGTTGCGGGTGGAGATGGTGCTCGATGTCATCTGGTCGAGCGAGTTGACGTTCGCCTCCTGCCCGAAGACCAGGTCGCCGCCCACATTCGGGCATTGGAACCGCTCGGCCCGCGCCGAGGCGAAGGGCACGGCAAGCGCCGTGGCAAGGGCCATGGAAGCAAGGTGCCAATGCGCCATCGCGACAATATCTCCTGCCGACGTTCTGCCTCTTCGTGCGGGAAGCTTCCGTCCCCTCCTGCGACCCGTCAACGGGAAATCCGGGCGGTGCCGCGCTGGCGGCGCTGCCGCGGCCGTGCCACGCTTCCCCCGCGTGGCAGGAAGGGGCGGGCGATGGTCGCGATCGTGAAGCGAACGGACAGCCAGGCCGAGGAACGCGAATGGGCGCTGCGCTGCGACATGGCGGCCGTGTTCCGCATCGGCGCGCGGCTCGGCTGGAACGAGCATATCGGCAACCACAATTCCCTGATGCTGCCGGACGAGGAGGCGCCGCGCTTCCTCATCAACCCCCGCGGCTTCCTGTTCCAGGAATTGAAGGCTTCTGATCTCATCGTCTGCGACCTGGACGGCCGCGTGTTGCGGGGGAAGGGTGAACTCCGAAAAGTCGCCTTCCACATCCATTGCCGCATCCATCTGCTGAATCCCAGGGCGGCCTGCGTCGTGCATGTGCATCCGCGCTGGCTGACGGCGCTGTCCATGATCGAGGGCGCGGAGTTCGCGCTCTCCCACCACAACAGCCTCACGCTCAACGACCGCACGGTCTATGACGACGAGGGCCATTCGCCCGTGCATTCCAACGAGGAAGGCGACCGCATCGCGCGGCTGATGGGCGACAAATCCATCATGGTCATGCGCGGCCATGGCGTGACGGTGGTGGGCCCCACCGTCCACGACGCCTTCGACGAATGCTACATGGCCGAGCGCACGACGATGTACCAGATGACCGCCATGCAGACCGGCCTGCCCCTGCACAGGCTGCCCGACAACGCCCGGCGCCATCACACCGATGCCTTCGGCGAGCGCTACGATTCCCGGATGCACCTGGACGCCTGGCGCCGCATCCTGGACCGGGAGGAGCCGGACTACGCGCGGTAACACCGCCCCGCGCGCTGACGCGGGGCGCGACCTCGGCTAAGAAGGGAGGGAAGGGGCCAGAGCCCCGCATCCACCTGAGGAACCGCCATGCCGCGCCATGTTGACGCCAAGACGCTGAAATCCTGGATCTCGGACGGAAAGGAACTCGCCATCCTGGACGCGCGGGAGGAAGGGGAGTTCGGCAAGGCGCATCTCTTCTGGGCGATCCCCTGCCCGCTGTCGAAGATGGAAGTGCGCGCGCCCATCCTGCTGCCGCGAAAATCCGTGCGCGTCGTCTGCACCGATGGCGGCACGGAAGGCTACGCCGCGCGGCTCGGCGCCTATCTCGAATCCATCGGCTGCACGGATGTGCATGTGCTCGATGGCGGCGCCATCGGCTGGAAGGCCGCGGGCCACGTCCTCTTCTCCGGCGTCAACGTGCCATCCAAGGCCTTCGGTGAGTGGGTCGAGCATCATTACGAGACGCCCTCCGTCGATCCGGCCGAGCTCAAGGCCATGATCGACGGCGGCGAGGACATGGTGATCCTCGACAGCCGGCCGATGGATGAATTCCACCGCATGTCCATCCCCGGCGGCATCGACGTGCCCGGCGGCGAGCTCGTCTATCGCGTCGGCGACATCGTCACGAAGCCCGAGACAACCATCGTCGTGAACTGTGCCGGCCGCACGCGCTCCATCCTCGGCGCGGAATCGCTCCGCAGCGCCGGCGTGCCGAACAAGATCGTGGCGCTGCGCAACGGCACGATGGGCTGGGAGCTCGCAGGCTTCCAATGCGACCGCGGCAAGACCGCCAGCTACGCGCCCGGCACGCCCGCCAGCGCCGCCGAGGCCCGCGCCCGTGCCGACCGCTTTGCCCGCCGCCACGGCGTGAAGGCCTGCACGCGCGCAGAGCTCGACGCGATGGTCGCGGATGCGTCGCGCACGACCTATGTCCTCGACGTGCGCGACCCCCAGGAATTCGCCGACGGCCACCTGCATGGCAGCCGCTCCGCCCCGGGCGGGCAGCTCGTGCAGGCGACGGATCGCTGGGTCTCGGTGCGCGGCGCGCGCATCGTGCTGATCGATGGCGGCTCCTTCGGCAGCCGCGGCACGCAGGACGGCGTGCGCGCCCGCATGACCGGCGGCTGGCTCCGCCAACTCGGCGGCTGGGACGTTTTTGTTCTCGAGGACGAATTCACCGGCCATTTCGAGGAAGGCATGGCGACGCCGCGCGTGCTGGAAGCCGAGGCGGTGGAGGTGCCCGTCATCTCCGTGCCGGACCTCGCCGCCAGCCTCGGCACCGGGGAGGCGCAGGTGGTGGACCTCTCCCGCTCCCTCGACTTCCGCGAGGCGCATATCCCCGGCGCGGTCTGGGGCATCCGCACGCGGCTCTCCAAACTCGTGCCGAAGCTCAGCCCGACCACCATCACCGTCGTCGCCGCGCCCGACATGCCGACCGCGAAGCTCGGCGCCGCGGAGCTGAAGGCGCTGATGCAGGCGCCCGTTCGCGTGCTGCAGGGCGGCACCGCCGCCTGGGCCAAGGCCGGCTTCAAGACCGCCGCCGACCGCCGCAACCCCGAGGACGCGGATTGCGTCGATTTCTACCTCCGGCCCTATGACCGGAACTCCGGCATCGAGGAGGCGATGCGCGAATACCTCTCCTGGGAGATCGACCTGGTGCATGAGGTCGAGAAGGACGGCGACGCGCCCTTCGGCGACTGGATCTGACGCCCATGCGCGGCGGGGCGATGCTGAACCGCCTCGCCGCCGGTGCCGCGCGCGCCTCCAGCCTGGTGCTGGACGCGCTGCTCCCGCCCGAATGCCTCTCCTGCCGGGCCGAGGTGGCGGAGCAGGGCACGCTCTGCGCGGATTGCTTCCGCGGTCTCTCCTTCATCGGCGCGCCCTTCTGCGCCCGCTGCGGCGTGCCCTTTGCGCATGACGGCCAGGCCGAACGGGGGCTTGGCGAGGCGCTGCTCTGC
>JAYRQX010000552.1:0-5027 GCA_041910415.1 Acetobacteraceae bacterium
GGCACGAGTCAATGCCTCGTGCCGCCGGTATCACACGATCGAGCCGTCATCTCGCCCACGCGAGGAGCGCCTGCTCACCGTGACATCGACGCGGGAGGCGGCAGAACCCGCTACTCGGCCCTTGCACCCGAGGCGGTCACGATGGCCGCCTGTCGCGGGATCTCCTCGGCCAGGTAGGTGGTGACGAGATCGGGCGCACCGGCCCTGATCGTCAGGCCCATGTCGCGCAGACGCTCCTGCATCGCCGGCTCGGCGACAACCTGGTTCAGCGCGGTATTCAGCCTGCCGACCACCTCGGCTGGCGTTCCTGTCGGCACGAGGAGCGCGAAGCAGGTCTCGCTGATCAGGTCGCCATAGCCGAGTTCCACGGTCGTGGGGACGTCCGGCAGTACCGGCGACCGCTCCGCCGAAAAGACCGCGAGAACCCGCAAGGTACCGCCCCGGACATGGGGCACGGTCATCGGCACGACAGGAAAGATCGCCTGGATGCGGCCGCCGATCAGATCGGACAGCGCGCCGGACGGGGTCGTGTAGGGAACATGCGTGAGGCTGTTGCCGATGCGCAGGCTCACCATCTCGCCCGCGATGTGCCAGGAACTCCCGACACCCGTGGTGCCGTAGGATGTCGTCCCGGGATGGGCACGGGCGTAGGCCATGAAATCCGCCAGCGAGCGGAGGGGCGCCGCCGGGCTGACGGCGAGAACATTCGGCGTGCAGCCGACCAGGCCGATCGGCGCGAAATCCCGCCGCGGATCGTAACCGACGTCACGATAGAGCGCGAGGTTCGTCGCCATGGGCCCGGTCCAGGAAATGGCGATGGTGTAGCCATCCGGGCGGGCGCGGGAAGCCTGCGCCATGCCGATATTGCCGCCAGCCCCCGGGCGGTTCAGCACGACGATGCTCTGCCCGATGCGGCGTCCCACCTCCTCCGCGAGCAGGCGCGCGAGGGGATCCGATGAACCACCGCCGCCAGCGGGCAGGATCATCGAAATCGGCTGGCGCTCGGGCCAGGCCTGGGCGTGGGCGGGAGAAGCGAGCGATCCGGCTGCCGCCGCAGCCAGCACGACGCGCGCGAGGACTTTCGTCATCACGCGTCCACCTTCGACGCAACATCGATCATCGTCACGCGCGTCGGAATCAACGCGCGCGGCACCAGGCAGGAGCTGAGGCCGACCACGGGCCGCACCCGCGATCCCGGCGCGCTCGTCGCCCATTTGCCCGTGGCCGCGAGACCGTTGACCGCCAGCGGGTCGATCTCGCGCCGCAGCTTGTCCGCCTCGGCACGGCTGGAGGTCTTGAGGGCCACGCGCAGGATCACCTCATAGGGCTCGTCGGCCGGCGGCGGCGAGGCTTCGCGGTGCACGGCGTTGATGCCGAGATAGTCGAAGCGTAACTCGTCGGCCCGTAGCGCGACCTTCCGGAAGCGATCCTCCAGCAGCGCCTGCGTCGCCTGCGCGCGTGCGAGGGCGCCGGCCCCCGCGAAAATCACCATCTCCTCGGTCATGAAGCCCTCGCGCAGCCCGACGAGGACCTTGAGCGTCGGCGGCTTCGGGCGCCCCGCTTCCGGGGCGATCAGGACCTCGACCTCGTCCGGCCCGACCTGCTCGAAGCGAACCTTTGTCAGGTCGGCCACGCAGTCCGGACAGAAATAGGATGCCGGGTCCCCGACCTCGTACAGAAGCTGTTCCTTGCAGGTGGCCGGCGACAGCAGGCCACCGCTGCCGGGCAGCTTCGAGAGGATGATGCGGTCCTCGCTCACCTCGGCGATGGGATTGCCGAGGTCGGACAGGCCCGGCACGTCCTTGTAGCCGGGATCGGCAAAATAGCCGCCGCAGAGCTGGGCGCCGCATTCCATGAGGTGGCCGATGATCATCCCGCGCGCCATGCGCCGGTGATCGTCGATCGACCAGCCGAACGCGTGCATCATGGGACCGAGGTACAGGCAGGCATCGGCCACGCGCGTGGTCACGACGATATCCGCCCCGTCCGCCAGCGCCTCGGCGATGCCCGCCGCCCCCATATAGGCCTCCGCGGAGACGATGGCATCGCGGCTTGCGCTCACGGGCTGGCCGGTCTCGAGGAAGGCGACGCCGAGATCGGCGATGCGGTCGGTCAGAATGCCGCCATCCACGGCGGCGATCCGCAACCCCGCGATGCCGAGTTCCTCGGCCAGCGCCGCAAGCCGGCGCGCAGCCCCCACCGGATCGAGCCAGCCCTGGTTGGTGATGATCCGGACGCCCTGCTCCCTGCAGCGGCGCAGGATCGGTTCCATGCGCGGCACCAGATAGGGGTCGTAGAGTGGGGTCGCCGGGTTCTCCATGCGCGCCGCCTGCGCCGCCGCCATGGTCACTTCCGACATGGTCTCGAAGCAGAGGTAGTCCACCCGGCCCCGATCGATGAGATCGCCGGCGGGCTCGAAGCGGTCGCGCGACCAGGCCGTGGCGGATCCGAGGCGGATCGACCGACCGGCCGCAGGCCGCGGCGACGCCGCCGCTGCCGCAGGCCGAAGCCTTTGCAGCTTCCGGTTGGACGGTATCGAGACCGGAAGGCGCAGCATGAGGGACGAAAGCGCCTTGCCCGATTCCTCGAAGGCCAGGGTGCGCGATCGCCCGCCCTCCAGCACCTCGTCGAGCACGAAGTTGAGCGCGCCGATGGCCGGCGCCTCGTAGCGCGCGATCCCTCCCTGCGTGATCGGCCCGAAGATCCGTCGCACGGCGTCCACGGTGACCTGCTCGACGAGCAGCGCGTAATCCGCCGCATCGTAGGCGATGACGGAGATCATCGAGCTGTTGCCCTTCTCGCCGGAACGGGCATGGGCGATCTCCCGCAGCGGGACGATCCGGGTCGAGGCGGTCTCAGTCAATGGTCGCTCCTGTCATCCGCACGACCTCCGCCCATTTGGCGATGTCGGCTGCGACAAACCGTTGGAAGTCGTCGGGATTGCTGCCAACGAGGGTAAAGCCCTGCTGGCTCACCTGCGCCTTCAGCCCGTCATCGGCCGCGGCGCGCGCCATGATGCCGTGCAGCCGTGCCGTGATCTGGCCCGGCAGGCGCGCCGGGCCGAAGAGCCCCATCCAGGCCGTGGCATCGAAATCCTGCACGCCCTGCTCGCCCGGCGTCGGCACCTCGGGCAGCAATGGCGTCCGCTCCGGCGCCAGGACGGCGATTGCCTTGATCTGGCCACTGCGGATGTTCGAGGCGAGCGAAGGCACCTGGTAGATCACGATGGGCACATGGCCGGCCACCGTGTCGGTGATGGCCTGGCCGATCTCACGGTAGGGGACATGATTGAGCGGCGCCCCTGTCCGGAGCTTCAGCAGTTCGCCCGCGAGCTGCCCTGAAGAACCCACGCCGCCTGTCGCGAAATTCAGCCCGCCACGACGCCGGGCGAGGGCCGCGAGTTCGGGGATGGTGTTCGCGGGCAGGTCCCTGTTCACCGCAAGCAGGTTCGGGAAATACGCCACCAGGGAGATGGGGGTGAAATCCTCGAGCACGCGGTAGGGAATGTTCGCCATCATCGCGGCGTTGATCGAGTGCGATGAGATGGTCCCCATGACGAGCGTGTAGCCATCGGGGGCCGAACGCGCGACCGCCAGGCTGCCGATCGTGCCGCCGCCGCCGGCGCGGTTCTCCACGATCACGGGCTGTCCGAGTTCGGCAGACATGCTGCGCGCGATCACGCGGGCAAGGATGTCGGTGCTGGACCCCGCGCCATAAGGAACCACCAGGGTGATCGGCCGGCCGGGGTATGGCGCCTCCTGTGCCTCCGCTTGCGCGCGCGCACCGGCGGCCAAGGCCAGCGAGAGGCGGCCGACATCGCGCCGCGACCGCAATGCATTCATGACACTTCCTCGGACATGCCTTTGGCTGCTGCTCGCCGAGCGGCAGCCCGTCCAGGATTGGTCCTGGCGCTTGGCATGGTCAAACGCTAAGTTTTCCGCGATTGATCACGGAAATAGATCAATGCGCGACATCGAGCTCGCCGAACAGCTCCGCCACGTCAACCTCACGCACTGCCTGACCTTCCTCACCGTTGTCGAGGTCGGCAGCTTCCGGGGCGCGGCCGACAGGCTGCACATCTCGCAATCCGCGCTGAGCGTTCAGGTCCGCCAGATGGAGCGGGCGCTTGGCGTGCCGCTGCTGCACCGCACGACGAGACGCGTCGTCCTGACGGGCCACGGACAGCTCGCTCAGGCCGCCCTGCGGCGCATCTGCGGCGACCTGCATCGGTTGGTCGCCGGCTTCAGGGAGGAGGCCGCCTTACAGAAAGGCCTTCTCAGTATCGCCGTCCTCCCCTCGCTCGCCGCGACCCTTCTGCCCGAGGTGGTGAAGGGGTTCGCAGCCCTGCATCCCGGCGTGGAGGTGCGGCTCCGTGACACCGATTCCAAATCCGCGGCCGCGATGCTTCGCAACGGCGATGTCGATATGGGGATTCTCTCCAGGAGCGCGGCGCTGGACGACTTCCTCTTCACGTCCCTCTTCGAGGACGATTTCCTTGTCATCGTCCCCCGTCATGGTCACCCGCTCAGCACGCGTCGCCGCGTGAACCTGGACGACCTTCGCGGCCATACCATGGTGCTCAACCCGCGCGGCGTCGATCTCCGGGAGAATCTGGAAGCCCTCTTCGAGGGCTCCTCCATCTCTGTCCAACCCGCCCAGGAGATGATCGCGAGCAGTTCCCTCATCGCCCTGGTCGCGGCCGGGATCGGCCTCACGATTCTGCCGCGGACGGCGATGACCGGCCTCGACCTGTCGCTCTGCCGTATCGTAACGCTGCATCCGCGTCGATTTCGCGAGATCGGCCTCTTCATCTCCCCGGAGCGATCGCGCAACCCGAGTGTCCTCGCCTTCCGCGCGATGACACAGCACATGGCGACCGCGTAGGGCAAACCGGAGGTCTGCTCCTGCCCCCGGGATGCATGTCCCAATGCGCCGCGACCACATCCCGAGTTCGGGTGAGCGCCAAGCGCCCTGCCCCAATCGGGGAATGATACCGGATCTCATTGATTGGAACCTGCGGCCGGCGA
>JAYRQX010000553.1:0-3983 GCA_041910415.1 Acetobacteraceae bacterium
CCAGCATCGAATCGGTGCGCACGGCGCTGCACGACCTGGTCGAGGCCCGGCGGCAAGGCGCTCCGGAGCTGCGCATCCATGGCGTGACCATCGCCCCGCATGGCGAGCATCCGCATGGCCGGCTGTTCATGCTCAAGGTCCTGCGCGACCCGGTCTTCGGCCCGGTCGCCATGGTGGGCCTCGGTGGCGTCTTCATCGAGGTGCTGAAGGATTTCTGTCTGGCGCGCTGCCCGTTTGACGTGGAACGGGCGGAAGCGATGATCCGCTCGCTGAAGGGCTTCCCGCTGCTGGACGGCGCGCGCGGCAAGCCCAGGGCCGATGTGAAGGCGCTTTCCGCCGCGCTTGCCGCCCTGTCGCGATTCGCCGCCGCGGCGGGACCGAGGCTCGTCAGCGTGGATGTGAATCCCCTGCTCGTGCTGCCGGAAGGCCAGGGCGCCTACGCCGCGGATGCGGTGATCGAGATCGGGGAGGGCCACTGAGATGCCGATCGTCTATGACAAGCTGATCCGCTACCCGATCCCGGAGGTGCGGCAGGCGCTGCGCTGGCAGGATGTCGCGCTCTACAATTTCTCGGTCGGCCTCGGGCAGGATCCGATGGACGAGAAGCAGCTGGATTTCGTCTACGAGCCCCGGCTGAAGACGATGCCGTCCATGCCGGTCGTGCTCGGTTCCCCCGGCTTCTGGTCGCGCAATCCCGATACCGGGATCGATTGGATAAAAATCGTCCATGGCGAGCAGGGCTTGATCCTGCACCGGCCGCTGCCGACGGAAGGCGAGATCATCGGCCGCTCCCGCGTCACCGGCCTGGTGGACCGCGGCGGGGGCAAGGGCGCCTTGATGTACTCCGAGCGCGAGGTCTTCTCGGCCGCGACCGGCGAGAAGCTCGCGACGCTGACCAGCACCTCCTTCCTCCGCGGCGATGGCGGCTATGGCGGGCCGAGCGATCCGGTGAAGCAGCCCCATGCCGAACCCGACCGCGCGCCGGATGCGACGCTCGACCTGGCGACGCGGCCGGAACAGGCGCTGGTCTATCGCCTGAACGCCGACCTCAACCCGCTGCATATCGACCCGCAGATCGCCAAGGCGGCGGGCTTCCCGCGCCCGATCCTGCACGGCCTCTGCACCTTCGGCACGGTCTGCCATGCGCTGCTGCGCAGCCTGTGCGAGTACGACGTCGAGAAGTTCGGGCGCATGGACCTGCGCTTCTCCTCGCCCGTCTTCCCCGGCGAGACCATACGAACGGAAATCTGGCACGAGCCGGGCGGCGCCGCCTTCCGCGCGCGCGTGGTCGAGCGCGACAAGGTCGTCGTCAGCAACGGCCTGTTCCGTTTCGCGGGCGCCGCGCCATGACCCCCGCCGAGCGCGCCGCACGCTTCGCCGCGCTGCACGAAAGCGGCTGCTTCGTCCTGCCGAACGCCTGGGATGCCGGCAGCGCGCGCATCCTGGCCCATGCCGGCGCGGTCGCGGTCGCGACGACCTCGGCGGGCCTCGCCTGGGCGCTCGGCCGGCCGGATTATGCGGTGACGCGCGAAGAATCGCTCGACAACGCGCGGGTGCTGATCGCGGCGACGACGCTGCCGGTCTCAGCGGACCTCGAGGACGGCTTCGGCCCGGCGCCCGAGGATTGCGCGCTGACGATCCGCGCGGCGGCCGGGATCGGCCTCGCCGGCTGCACGCTGGAAGACACGACGCGCGATCCCGCCAACCCGATCCACGGCTTCGACCATGCCGTCGCCCGCGTCGCCGCCGCGGCCAAGGCCGCCGCCGCCCTGCCGCACCCCTTCGTGCTGGCGGCACGCGCGGAAAACTTCCTGAACGGGCGCCCGGACCTGGACGACACCATCCGCCGCCTGGTCGCCTTCGCCGAGGTCGGCGCGACCTGCCTCTACGCGCCGGCGCTGCCGGACATGGACGCGATCCGCAAGGTTGTCGCGGCCGTCGCGCCGAAGCCGGTGAACGTGCTGATGGGGCCGCGATCGGGCCTGGTGCCGCTGGCGGAACTCGCGGCGGCCGGCGTGCGGCGCGTCTCCGCGGGCGGCGTCATCGCGCGCGCGGCCTATGCGCACACGCTGGAACTGACCCGTGCCATGATCGCGGGCGACCTGCCGCGCGTGACGCCGGGGCCGATGGGTGCCGAGGTCGGCCGCGCCATGGCGCCGCGCGGCTGATCCGGGGACTGGACCCGCCGCGGACGCACCGCTACTCCGGGCGGGGTTGGAGGAAGAGACGACGGGATGATCAACAAGATCGTGCAGTCCATGGCGGACGCCATGGCGGGCATCAAGGACGGATCGACCGTGCTGATCGCCGGCTTCGGCGCGGTCGGCCAGCCCGACGCGCTGATCGAGGGGCTGATCGAGCAGGGAGCCAAGGACCTGGTCTGCGTCGCCAACAACGCCGGCAATGGCCGCGTCGGCCTGGCGCGACTGATGGAACTCGGGCGGGTTCGAAAAATCATCTGTTCGTTTCCGCGCAGCGCGGGCTCCGTCGTGTTCGAGGAGCTCTACAAGGCGGGCAGGATCGAGCTGGAAATCGTGCCGCAGGGCACGCTCGCCGAACGCATGCGCGCCGCCGGCGCCGGCATCCCTGCCTTCTACACCGCGACCTCCGTCGGCACGCCGCTGGCGCGCGGCAAGGAATCGCATGAGTTCGACGGCAAGGACTATGTGATGGAGCGCTGGCTGAAGGGCGACGTCGCGCTGGTCGAGGGTTGGGAAGGCGACCGCTTCGGCAACCTCACCTACAGGGACAGCGGGCGGAACTTCAACCCGGTGATGGCCATGGCGGCTGAGATGACGATCGCGCAGGTTCAGCACATCCGCGAGCTCGGCGAGATCGATCCGAACCACATCGTGACGCCCGGCATCTTCGTGAAGCGCGTGATCCAGGTGGATCGCGGCGCGCCGTGGGTTTGATGGGAGAGACGCCATGAAGGGCTTCGATCGCAAGGGCATGGCCGCGCGCGTCGCGCAGGACATCCCGGAGGGCTGGCACGTCAATCTCGGCATCGGCATCCCGACCATGGTCGCGGATTTCATTCCGATGGACCGCGAGGTGCTGGTGCACTCGGAAAACGGCATCCTCGGCATGGGTCCCGCGCCGGCGCCGGACAAGGTGAATCCCTGGCTGGTGAACGCCGGCAAGCAGGCCGTCACGCTGCGCCCGGGCGGATCCTATTTCCACCACGCCGACAGCTTCGCGATGATCCGCGGCGGGCATATCGACCTCTGCGTCCTTGGCGCCTTCGAGGTCGCCGAGAACGGCGACATCGCGAACTGGGCGACCAGCGAGAACGACACCGCGCCCGCCGTCGGCGGCGCGATGGACCTCGCCGCCGGTGCGAAGAATCTGTGGGTCGTGATGGAGCACACCACCAAGGACGGCCGTCCCAAGCTGGTGCGCGAATGCGGCTATCCGCTGACCGCGCCGCGTGCGGTGACGCGCGTCTACACCAACCTGGCGGTGCTGGATGTGGTGAAGGAGCGTGGCTTCGTCGTGATCGACATGGCGCCGGGTGTCACGCTGGAAGGCCTGCAGGCCGTGACCGACGCACAATTGCACCTGCCCGGATAACGACGATGAGCGAAGCGACCGCGGACGACCGCGCCTCCTCCATCCGCATGATCCGCGACAGCGCCGCGGCCGTGGCACCGCCGGGCGGCGATACGAAGCGCGTGCGCGCATTGCGCTTCCAGGACCCGGGCTACGACCCGGCCGTGCTGCGCCAGATGGGCGAGATGGGCTGGATCGGCCTGCGCGTGCCGGAAGAGCAGGGCGGCGCCGGCCTTGGCATGGGCGAGGCCTGCGCGATCGCCGAGGAGATGGGCCGCGGCCTGGCGCCCGAGCCGCTGCTGCCGGCGATGCTGTCCGCGCGGGTGCTGTCGGCCGCCGGCGACGGCACGCTGCTGCCAGGCGTGATCGCGGGCGATGTCTATGCGCCGCTCGCCTTCCAGGAGAAGCCCGACACGCTGGCCGCGCCCGGC
>JAYRQX010000554.1:0-2001 GCA_041910415.1 Acetobacteraceae bacterium
CGCCGGCGCCGATCAGCGTGTCGCGCCCGCCGGAGGTCAGTTGCCCGTCGGCACAGCCTCCCAGGCCGAGCGCCAGGGCCGCCGCGGGAAGGATCATCATTTTGCGCATGGTGTTGTCTCCGTCTCAGCGGCCGCCGCGGCGCGCGGGCTGCGGGCAGGGGTAGGTGCCGATGAACCAGCGGGCCACGCCATCCACGGCCAGCTCGCTGCCGAATTGCGGGTTGGCGCGCGCCCAGCTCGCGAAGGAGGCGGAGGCGGCCTCGCCCGTCGGCGGCGGATTCGGGACGCAGAAGAGCGGGCGGAAGCGCGTGCCCGGCCGCGTCATCGCGGCGTGGTACTGCGCGAAGCCCAGCAGGAAGCCGCGGCAGAGGCCGCTCGCATTCGCGTAGGTGGCCTCTCCCGGTGCCACGGCGCAAAGCGCCGCGAGTTCGGAGACGGTCGCGGTGTGCGACCCGCGCGCCTGCGGCGACTCGGGCGCCTGGGCGAAGGCCGGGGCCGCGAGGAGCATCGCGGCCACGGCGGTGAAGCGAAGCGATCGCATGCCAGGTTCCTCCTTCCCGCGGGAGACAACCTTGCGGCGGCCCGCGGGAATCGGCCGCCCCGTAACGACATGGCATGCCTTACGGGGCGGAGACCGGCAAGAATGCTTCGCGAGCCGTTTTCAGCGATTCCGGGACCGCCCGACCGCATAGCCGCTGACGCCGCCGACGCCCGCGCCGATCAGCGCGCCCCAGCCGGCATTACCGGAGAGCGAGCCGAGCGCGGCGCCGCCGATCGCGCCGATGCCGGCCCCGGTGGCGGTGGAACGCTGCGTGTCGGTCATGCCGTCGCAGGCGGTGAGCGAAAGCCCGAGCAACGCCACGGCGGCCAGGCGGGGGGAGAAGATCTTGGTCATGATGTGTCCTCCGCCCTCAGCCGCGCCGTCCCGCGCCCTGGCGCGGAGAACAGGGGAATGCCTGGTTGGCGAATCGCGTGAGGCCGGAGACCGCGCTCTCCCCGCCCGCCTGCGGGTTGGCACGCGCCCAGGTGACGAAGGAGGCCGCGACCTGGGTGATGGAAGGCCGCGGGTCCGGCACGCAGTAGCGCGCGTGGAGCGGGCCCTGCGGCCCGGTCAGCGCCGAATGCAGCTGTCCCACGCCGGCGAGGAAGCCATGGCAGTAGGCGGTGGCGGCGATGGCGACCGCCTCGTTCCCGCTGGCCGCGCACAGCGTGGCAAGGTCGGCCGTGGTGCCGCCGCTGAAGGTCTGCGCGCTGATGGCGGTGGCGCTGCCCTGGGCGAGCGCCGGGCCCGAAAGCCCCGCCGCCGCGACGGCGATGGCCAGTATTCGGCGTAGCATGATGATCCCTTTCGATTCCGGATGGACGAGGCCCATCCCGCGCGATGCTTGGCGCCGGCGGCGCGCCGCGTCCAGGGCGTTTTCAGGCTTGGGACGCTGTGCACATCGCGCAGAGCCCCTCGATCTCCACCGTCGCCCTGGTGACCGTGAAGCCTGCGCGCCCGGCGGCGGCGGCGATGGCATGCGCGACGGCGTGGTCGGTCAGCTCCACCGTCGTGCCGCAGCGGCCACAGATCAGGAATTGGTGGGGGTGGTCGTGCTCGCCGTGGTGGTGGTGCGCGTGCCCGGCATCCGTGCAGCCGACATAGGCGTTGAGGCGCTCGACCTTGTGCACCAGCCCCTGCTCCTGCAGGAAATCGAGCGCGCGGTAGATGGTGGGCGGCGCGGCGCCGGGACGATCGGCCTTGAGGCGATCCAGCAGCGCATAGGCGCCGATGGGCGAATCGGATTCCAGGATCAGGCGCAGGACCTGGCGGCGGAGCTCGGTCAGTTGGGCGCCGCGGCGCGCGCAGGCCTGCTCGGCCGCGCCGAGTTGTTGCTCAACGGTTTCCCGGGTCTCGGCCATCGGGGTCCCTTGTCCGTCCGGAGCGGGTTATACCCGGATCCATGACGGATGCCCTCCCCCCCGGCGCCATCGCCGATCCCGCCGCCCGCGCCCGCTTCC
>JAYRQX010000555.1:0-8016 GCA_041910415.1 Acetobacteraceae bacterium
AGGCCTCGCCGCCGGTCAGGAAGGCGATGCGCGGTGCCATCCGCATCGCGACGGCCAATGAGGCTTCGGCCATGCCGGTCACGGGGACAGGGCAGATCTCCTTCGCCGCCTCCAGCCCGGGATCACCGAAGCAGCCGATGATGGCGGCGTCGAAGCCGTCCGGGTTCGCCCGCCCGATCCGCTCGGCGAGCGCGTCCAGCACGGCGTGGCCCGCGATCGCGGCGCTCGCGCGCGTCGAGATGTAGCGGGCGCCGAAGCGCGCCGTCGCCGGGATCACCTGCACGCCCGCGATCCCCATTCGCGCCAGGGCCTGGTCGGCCTTGGCGGCGAGGGTCGTGGTCATGGAGGCGTCGGCGTTGCCGTTCAGCAGCAGCAGCTTCATGCGCGCCGGTTGCCATCACCGCGGCCGCTCGGCAAGGCGTTGCGTCATCAGCGCAGGGGCGGTGCCACCCAGCGCTGGAAGCCCCGGCGCTCGCCGACGAGCGCGTACCATGCCGCCAGTGCGGGGAAGTGGGGCATGCCGTCCACCCGCACCTCCTCCCCGAACCAGCGCCGCGCATAGGCGCCGAGGACGATATCGGCGAGGCTGAACGCGGCGCCGCCGACATAGGGTCCGCCCTTCGTCAGCCAGCCATCCAGGATGCGCCAGCATTCCCCGGCCGCCCTGGCGGCCGCCATCACGCTCGCCATGTCGCGCTTCTCGGGCGGCGTGCGCACCAGGCCCCAGAACAGGTTGCGCTCCGCGGGGCTCAGCGTGGAGAGCTGCCAGTCCATCCAGCGATCGATCGAGGCGCGTGCCGCGGGATCCGCCGGGTACAGGGCGAGGCCGCCCTTGTCGGCGTGCTTCATCGCGAGGTAGCGGAGGCAGGAATTCGATTCCCAGAGCACGAACCCGTCATCCACCAGCGTCGGAATGCGGCCATTCGGGTTCATGGCGCGGTAGTCCGGCCCATCCACCACGCCGTGCTCCATGCCGGCGTCCTGGCGCTCATAGGGGATGCCGAGTTCGTCGAGCACCCACAGCACCTTCATGACGTTGATCGAGTTGACGCGGCCCCAGAGCTTCAGCATGGACGCCTTCTCCCCTTGCGTCGCCGAGGCTAGCGCGGCCCCGGCAGGCGCAGGAAGAGCAGGGTGCAGACGATGAGCGCGGCGGCGAAGCTGAGCAGCGCCGCCGCCACGCCGCCGAAGCCCGCGGCGATGCCGGAGACACCCTGCATGATCGCCGCGCCGCCGAAGAAAAAGATGTTCTGCGCGGAGAGGGCGCGGCCGGATTCCTCCGGCGACACGGCCGAGCGAACGAGCGCGAAGCAGAGCACCTGCAGCGAGATCAGCAGGCCGAAGGCGACCATCAGCGCGGTGTCGAGCGCCACGGAAAAGCCGAGCGGCCCGCCCAGGACCAGCAGCACGATCACACCCGCCGCGCCGAGATG
This sequence comes from Acetobacteraceae bacterium, assembly GCA_041910415.1. GTDB lineage: Bacteria > Pseudomonadota > Alphaproteobacteria > Acetobacterales > Acetobacteraceae > JAYRQX01. The sequence continues at coordinate 1,434 of JAYRQX010000555.1, forward strand.
CCCGACGGCCAGCAGCGCGCGGCGATGCGTCGGAAAGCGCCGCTCCAGCATGCCGGCCAGCGCCGGCCCCGCGATCAGCGCGAGGGTGCCGGCGAAGAGCACGTGGCCCGCACCGACGCGCGAGAGCCCTTTCACCTCCATGAACCAGGGCCCGCCCCAGAGCCCCCGCACACCGAGGACGACCGCGAAGGACGCGAAGGCCAGCACGAGGACCCCGATGAGCCGGGGCGAGACGGCGAGCGCCAGCACGTCCCGCGCATCGGCCCAGAGGCTGCGTCCGGTGTCGCGAGCCACCGGCGGTTCGCGGACCAGCGCCGCCACGGCGATCCAGGCGATGGCGGCGATGACGCCGCAGGCGACGAAGCCCGCCCGCCAGCCGGCATGGTCGATCAGCAGCGCCAGCGGGCTCGCGGAGAGCACCATGCCGATATTGCCCATGGCCTGGATCAACCCGGCCCAAAGGCCGAAGCGGGAGGAGGCCATGGATTTGGCGGCGAAGGTGACGGGGCACATCAGCATCCCCGAACAGGCGATGCCGAGCACGCATTGCGCCGCGACCATCGACCACGGCCCCACGGCGAACGCGGCCATGGCGGAGCCGGCGACGCCCGTCGCGAGCAGCGTCAGCGAGACGGGCTTGATGCCGTAGCGGTCGAGGCAGGCGCCGACGGGCACCATGGCGAGGGCGAAGGCGAAGGGAAACATCGCCGTCAGCGCACCGAGCGCATCCGCGGTGAGGCCGAGGTCGCGCTGCAGCAGGTCCGCGGCCACGGCCGGCAGGGTGCGGACGGCGTTGGAGAAGATATGGCCGAGCGTCAGCGCGACGATGGAGAGCGCGACGACGGGTGCGAGGGGCTTGTCCGTCATGGGGATGCGCCGGACGATGCCCCCGCCCCCGGGCAAACGCCTTGCGTTTGCCCTGCCCGCCCCCGCTCCGCAGGGGAGGGAGACGCTCCTTCCCCGGCGAGCAATGCGAGCGGGGGAGGGCCGGGGTGGGGACAGGTCCCCCGTCCCGCCATCACGCGCCTCAGTTCCGGAACATCTTCCCGGGGTTGAGGATGCCCTTGGGGTCGAGGCTCTGCTTGATGCTGCGCATCACGGCCAGCGCCTCCGGCCCGTGCTCCTGCTCCAGGAATTCGCGCTTGCCGAGGCCGACGCCATGTTCGCCCGAGCAGGTGCCGCCGAGCGCCATGCCGCGCGCGACGATGCGCTTGTCCATGTCCCAGGCGCGCTCGATGGCGCCGGGCTCGTTGGGATCGAACAGCACCATCTGGTGGAAATTGCCATCGCCGACATGGCCGACGATGCAGGTGGTGTGGCCGAGCGTCAGGGCTTCTTCCTTCGCGCCGACCAACGCCTCGGCCAGGCGGGAGATCGGCACGCAGACATCGGTCGTCAGCGCCCGCCAGCCGGGCTTCAGCGCGCAGCCGGCCCAATAGGCGTCGTGCCGCGCCTTCCACAGCTTCGAGCGTTCCTCGGGATCGCTCGCGGCGGCGAACTTCAGCAGCCCATATTCGCTCATGATCGTCTCGACGGCGCCGGCCTGTTCCTCGACTGCGGCGGGGCTGCCGTGGAACTCCAGGAACAGTGTCGTCGCCGGCGTGTAGCCATCGAGCTTCGAATACCTGATGCAGGCTTCCATCATGTCGGTGTCCAGGAGCTCGATCCGCGCCACCGGAATGCCCGACTGCATGGTGACGATCACGCTTTCGACCGCGCCGGAGAGTTCCTGGAACTGCGCCACGGCGACACGCGTCGCCTCGGGGATGCCGTGCAGGCGGAGCCTGATCTTCGTGACGATGCCAAGCGTGCCCTCGCTGCCGATCATCAGCCGCGTGAGGTCGTAGCCGTTCGCCGCCTTGCGCGTGCGCCCGCCCGTCTCGATCACGCGCCCGTCGGCGAGCACCACTTCGAGGCCGAGCACATTCTCCCGCATCGTGCCGTAGCGGACGGCGTTGGTGCCGGAGGCGCGGGTCGCCACCATGCCGCCGATGGTGCAGTGGCTTCCGGGATCCACGGGGAAGAACAGGCCCTGGTCGCGCAGATGGTCGTTGAGCTGCTGGCGCGTGACGCCGGGTTCGATCAGGCAGTCCATGTCCTCGGGGTTGACCTGCAGCACGGCGGTCATGCGGGAGAGGTCGAGCGAAATTCCGGCGCGCACCGGGTTCACATGGCCTTCGAGCGAGGTGCCGGCGCCGAAGGCCGTCACGGGCACGCCATGGCGGTGGCAGGTCGCAAGGATGCGGCTGACCTCCTCGGTCGTCTCGGCGAAGGCGACGGCGTCGGGCAGGGTCGGCTGGGTCAGGTCCTCGCCGCGGCTGTGCTGCTCGCGCACCGCGCGCGCGGTGGAGACGCGTTCGCCCATGAATTCGCGCAGCGCGGCGATGGCGGCGTCGGCGGGGGAGGGCTCATGAGTCATGATGTTTCCTCTGCCCGCGCGAGCGGGCCGGTCAGACAATGCGGTCCGCCGCCGCCGGCGGTGAAGAGCGAGAGGTCGGGATCGAGGACCGCGAGCCCTTCGGCGCGGAGCGCGGCGTTCAGGTCGCGGCTGGCGGCGGCGGATATCACGCGCCCCTGGCCCAGGCAAAGCAGGTTGCAGCCGAGCGCCATGGCGTCGCGGTAAGGCACGCCGATGCAACGGATCCCGTGCGCCTTCAGCCAGGCGATGAAGTCGTCCGGCAGCACGTCCAGGCAGGCGACGGCGAGCCCGGGTGCGGCCATGCAGAACAGCACGTCGAGATGCAGGAAATGCTCATCGAAGACCTCGATGCGGCATTCCCAGCCCTCGGCCCGCAGCCAGGCCGCGAATTGCTCGGCGCCGGCGAGATCCGTGCGGCTGCCGGATGCCCCCACCACGGCGAGGCCGGGGCGGAGGATGTGGATGTCGCCGCCTTCCAGCGTGCCCGCGCTCGCCAGGCGCCAGAAGGCGTGGCGGTGGAACTCCAGCAGCCCCGCATATTCGCCGCGCCGCTCCGGCCGCTGCAACTGGCACAGCACTGGCCCCCAGGGCGTCACCACGGCGGAATCGCGCGTATAGGCCATGTAGGGCAGATGGGGCTCGGGCGGCAGCACATGCACGCGCGCGCCGCCCTGTTCGAGGGCGTGCACGAGTTCCCGGTGCTGCGCCTGCAAGGCCATGACCTGGGGGTGCTGCCCCGCGGCCAGCGTGCGCCGCGCGATGGCGTTGGCGGGGATCCAGCGGTAATGATCCGGCGGACAGACCAGCACGTCGGTGAGCGTGCCGGTTTCGGAACTGACGGCCCAGCGTGGCATGCGACGGACCCTGCCGCGACGGGCCCGCCGCGTCCAGCCATGGGCCGGGAAGAGGTGGACGGTGACCCTGACGCGCATCCTGCCCGTGTTGGCTCTCGCCGCCTCGCTGCCCGCCTCCGTGGCGGCGCAGACGCCGCCGCGCGAGCTGTGGCCCAGCGCGATGACCTACGCGAATGTCCGCATGAACCTGATCGCCCAGGGCTACCGCCCGCTGCGCTTCCCGCCCGCCGAGATCGAGATGCGCTGCTTCACCCGCGCCGAGATCTGCAACGCCTACCCCGAGACCGAGAGCTGCGCCGGCACTGGCCAGGGCGAATGCCTCTTCGTCTTCGCGGACCCGCGCGGTGGCTTCTTCACCGTGACCACGCGCGGCGAGGTATTGCCGGAGCTTCACGTCATCCGCAGCGGCCGCGCCTCGGCGCGCCAGTCCCGCGAATACCGGGGCGTCCCGCCGGCCTGAAATTGCAGATTTGACGCACCCTGGCGCGGAGCCTAGCGTCCGCGCCCCAACCGACCTTTCGAGAGGAAACGATGGCGAACAAGGTCAAGGACGCATGGAAGGCCGGCAAGGCCGTCGTCAACGGGTGGCTCGCCATCCCCAACGCCTTCAGCGCCGAGATGTACTCGAAGTGCGGCTGGGACAGCGTGACGGTGGACATGCAGCACGGCGTGCAGGACTACCTCTCCTGCGTCGCCTGCTTCCAGGGCATCCAGCCCTCCGGCGCCGTGCCGATGGTGCGCGTGCCGTGGAACGAGCCCGGCATCGTCGGCAAGGTGCTCGATGCCGGCGCCATGGGCGTGATCTGCCCCATGATCAACACGCCGGACGAAGCGCGCGCGCTCGTGCAGTATTCCAAGTATCCGCCGGCCGGCACGCGCTCCAACGGCCCGATCCGCGCGGGCGCCTATGGCTCCTCGGGCAGCTACCAGAAGACGGCGAATGACGAGATCCTCGTCATCCCGATGATCGAGACCAAGACCGCGATCGCCAACATCCAGGCGATCCTGGACGTGCCCGGGATCGACGGCATCTATGTCGGCCCCTCGGACCTCTCCTTCTCCTACGGCAAGGAGCCGAAGCTCGACGTCGAGGATCCGGAGATTCTCGCGATCTACGACATGCTGCTGGCCGAGACCGCCAAGCGCGGCATCGCGGCCGGCCTGCACAACGGCTCCCCGGCCTATGCGAACCGCATGATCCAGAAGGGCTTCAAGCTGGTGACGATCGCCAACGAGGTCGGGCTGATGTGCCAGGCCGCGACCGCCGCCGTGAAGACCGCCCGCGGCTGATTCTGATAGGGGCGGGCGCTCGATGGCGCCTGCCTGTGCCTGACCTTCCTCGCGTGCCGTGGCCATGTCACGGTGGAGCACGCGAGGAAGGCCCGATGACCGAACAAAACTTGCAAATCCTGTTGCGCCGGCGCCCCAGGGGCCTGCCGACGCCCGACGATTTCGAGATCGTCGAGACCGCCGTCCCGACGCCCGGTGACGGCGAGGTGCTGATCCGGCACCGCTTCCTCTCCCTCGACCCCTACATGCGTGGGCGGATGGACGACGCGAAGTCGTATTCGAAGCCGGTCGAGCTCGGGGCGGTGATGGAAGGCCGCGCCGTCGGCGAGATTGTTGCCAGTCGCGCCCGGGGCTTCGCGCCCGGCGATCACGTGATGATGGGCTATGGCTGGCAGCGTTTTTCGTGTGTTCCCGCCGCCGGGCTGATCCGCGTGGATCCCGCCGAGATCAAGCTGTCGGCCAATGTCGGCGTGCTCGGCATGCCGGGCCTCACAGCGTGGGTCGGGCTGGAAGACATCGGCACACCGAAGTCAGGGGAGACGGTCGTGGTCAGCGCGGCGTCGGGCGCTGTGGGCCAGGTCGTCGGCCAGATCGCACGAATAAAAGGCTGCCGCGTCGTCGGCATCGCCGGCGGGAAGGCGAAGTGCGACTTCGTCGTGAAGGAGCTCGGCTTCGATGCCTGCATCGACCACCGCGCGCCGGACCTCGCCGCGCAGGTCGCCGCGGCCTGCCCGGCTGGCGTCGATGTCTATTGGGAGAATGTGGGCGGCCCGGTGCAGGACGCCGTCTGGCCGCTCTTCAACGATTTCGGCCGCATGGTCATGTGCGGGATGATCGCGCAGTACAACACCGTGGCAGGCGTCGCGGGCGGGGCAGGGGCGCCGCCCGGCCCGAACCTTGGCGTGGTCGTGCGCAAGCGCCTGCATATCCAGGGCTTCATCGTCAGCGACAAGGGCTGGCCGCGCTATCCGCGCTTCCGCGCCGAGATGCTCGGCTGGATCAACGCCGGCCAGCTCCGCTGGAAGGAGGATGTGGTCCAGGGCCTGCGCAACGCGCCCGCCGCCTTCATCGGCCTGTTGCAGGGGAAGAATTTCGGCAAGCTTGTCGTCGAGGTGGATGGATGATCACCGATCGCAAGGTCACGCTCGGCCCTGGCCTCGTCTTCGATGTGTCGGAGTCCGGCGATGCGAAGGCGCCGCTCGTGCTCATGCTGCACGGCTTCGCGGTGTCGCGGCATCTCTTCGACGCGCAGCTTCCGGCGCTCGGCGCCGCCGGCTACCATGCGGCGGCGCCGAACCAGCGCGGCTATTCCCCGGGCGCGCGGCCCGACACCACGGACCATGCGCGCTACGACATCGATCTGCTGATCGCTGACGCGATGGCGCTGGCCGATGCGCTGGGCGGCGCCGGGGGGCGCTTCCACCTGGTTGGGCACGATTGGGGCGGCAGCCTCTCCTGGGAGATCGCCTGGCGCTATCCGGAGCGCCTGGGTTCGCTGACCATGCTCTCGCGCCCGCATCCGCACGCCTTCGCGCGCGCGATGCGCGAGGATCCGGAGCAGCCGCACCGGTCCCGCCACCACAAGGCGTTCCTGGATCCCGGCGCCGTGCCGCGCCTGTTGGCCGACGACGCGACATGGATCCGCGACCGCCACGCGGCGCAGGGCATTCCGGCGGCGGCGACGGAGAAGCACCTCGCCGTCCTCGGCACGCCGGAGGCGATGGAGGCCGCACTCGCCTGGTACCGCGCGCGCGGCACGGTGCATCGCCCGATCGGGCCGATCGCGGTGCCGACGCTCTTCCTCTGGGGCGATGCCGACGACACGGTGGGCCGCATGGCGGCGGAGGGGACGAAGGATTTCGTCACCGCGCCCTACCGCTTCGAGGTGCTGCCCGGCGTCGGCCACTACGCGCCCGACCAGGTGCCGCAGCGCGTCACCGAATTGCTGCTGGACCACCTGGCGCGCCACCCCTTGTGACGCGCCAGGCTGGATCACATATCGGCGGACCGGTCGGATGAC
>JAYRQX010000556.1:0-7087 GCA_041910415.1 Acetobacteraceae bacterium
GCACGATCATGGCGGCCTTCGGCTGCAACTTCCAGGGCGACATTTCCGTCGAGGAGCCGATCGCCTGCATCGAAGCGCTCCTCGGCATCGCGGCCGAGACGCATCCGAGGCAACCCCTCCCCTGCATCATGCTCGCCGACACCATGGCCTGGGCAACACCCGGTTCGGTGAAGCGCCTGATCGGCGCGGTGCGCGACCGCTGGCCGGACCTGCCGGTCGGGCTGCACCTGCATGACACGCGCGGCCTCGCGATCGCCAACGCCGCGGCCGGGCTCGACATGGGCGTCGTGCGCTTCGATGCGGCGGTGGCCGGGCTCGGCGGCTGCCCCTTTGCGAAACACAAGGGCGCCGCCGGCAACATCTGCAGCGAGGACCTCGTCTTCCTCTGCAACGAGAGCGGGATCGAGACGGGCGTGGACCTCGAAGCCCTGAGCGAATGCGGCAGGCTCGCCGAAGACATCGTGGGCCATTCCCTGCCTGGCCGCGTGAAGCAGGGCGGCACGCTGTCCGCGCTGCGGGAGGGGATCGCCGCGGCGAAGACCGCCTGAGCGATCCCCGCGCGGTCAGCGCATCGGCGGCGCGTACATCAGCCCGCCCTGGTTCCACAGCCTGTTGTAGCCGCGCGGCAGCCCGATCGGCGATCCGCTGCCGAGGTGGCGCTCGAAGATCTCGCCGTAATTGCCGACGGCGCGGATGGCGTTGTAGGCCCAGCGGCGGTCGAGGCCCATGGCCGGGCCATGGTCGCCCGTCACGCCGAGCAGGCGGCGGATTTCCGGGTTCTGGCTGGTGAGCATCTGCTCGACATTCGCCTGCGTGATGCCGAGTTCCTCGGCGAGGATCAGCGCGAAGACGGTCCAGCGCATGATGTCGTACCATTGCGGGTCGCCCTTGCGCACGGCGGGCGTCAGCGGTTCCTTGCTGATGATCTCGGGCAGGATGATGTGCTCGGACGGATCGCGCAGCGAGGTGCGGAAGGCCGCCAGCTGGCTCGCATCCAGCGTGTAGGCATCGCATCGGCCGTTCGCATAGGCGTGGCGCGTGTCCTCGTTGCTCTCGAAGATCAGCGGGCGGACGTTGATGTTGTTGGCGCGCGCCCAGTCCGCCATGTTCAGCTCGTTCGTCGAGCCGGCCGAGGCGCAGACCGTCGCGCCATCCAGCTGCGATGCGCTGGTGATGCCAAGGGCGCGGCGTACGATGAAGCCCTGGCCGTCGTAGAAGGTGACGGGGCCGAATTGCAGGCCGGCGTTCACCTCGCGGGAATGCGTCCAGGTGAAGGTGCGGGCGACGATGTCCACCTGGCCCGACTGCAGCGCGGGAATCCGCGCCTGACTTGTCAGCACTGTCCAACTGACGCGGGACGGGTCGCCCAGCACGGCGGCGGCGATGGCGCGGCAGATATCGGGATCGAGGCCGCGCTGCTCGCCGCGGCTGTCCGGCACGCCGAAGCCGGGTGAGCCCGGATTGGCGCCGCAGTTCAGCATGTTCCGCGCACGCACGGCCGCCAGCGTCGGGCCGGGCTGGACCTGGGCCTGCACGGCATCCGGCAGCAGCGTGGCCAGGCCGAGGATCGCCACAGCGGCGGTCATTCTGAGCGTGTTCATCCGGCGATATTGTCCCATTGAGGGTTGAGGCACGGCGATGGTCACCGCATTGCGCGCGCCCGGCAAGGGTGCGATCAGGCGCCCTTCGGCCGAAAGGCCTCGCAGACGGCCGGATCGGTTTCCAGCCGCGGGCCGCCCATCAGGTCGATGCAATAGGGGATCGCGGGGAAGACCGCGCCCAGGCATTCCGCGATGGCGGACGGCTTGCCCGGCAGATTGACGATCAGGCTGCCGCCCCGCGTGCCTGCGATCTGGCGCGAGAGGATCGCGGTCGGCACGCTGTTCAGCGACACCGCGCGCATCAACTCCCCGAAGCCCGGCATCAGGCGCTCGCAGACGGCTTCCGTCGCTTCCGGCGTCACGTCGCGCGGCGCCGGACCGGTGCCGCCCGTCGTCACGATCAGTGGGCAGCGATGCACATCGGCGAGTTCGATCAGCGCGGCCTCGATCGCTGGAATCTCGTCCGGCACCAGGCGGCGCTCGGGGCGCCAGGGGCTGGTCAGGATGCGCGCATACTCGGCCTCGATGGCCGGGCCACCCTGATCCACGTAGATGCCGCGGAAGGCGCGGTCGCTGACGGTGACGACGCCCAGGGGGATGATGTCGCTCATGGCCCTCACCAGCCGTTCACGCGGTCCCACACCGCGATGACCTCGTCACTGCCGTCCACCACGTAGTAGCGGTCATGCGCGGCGACGGTCAGGCAGGTGTGGTTGGGTGCGACGCGCACAAGGGCGCCGACGGGAAGCTCTGCAAATGGCAGCGGGTGTTCACCCCTGACCTCGCCATGCTCCTGGTGCGTGCGGGTGACGATGGCGTCGCCGAAGCTGCGTCGTCCTGCCCGGTCCAGCATCAGGCCGAAGCCGTAATCCTTGGGCGCCGCCTGCGTGCTGCGGTCCTTCGACAGCGCGATGCCTCCGGCATCGATCAGGATGGCATTGCGGTCCGGCTTGCGGCTGGTGACGGCGGACAGCACCGTCACGGCGATGTCGTCGAGACCATGCGTGCCGATCTGGGCCTGGAACAGGTCGCCGAACATGTAGACGCCGGCGCGGATGTCCGTGATGCCCTCCATGGAGCGGCCATAGAGCGCGGTCGGCGACGACCCGGCGGAGACCACCTTCACCTTGATGCCCGCGCCGCGTAGCCGCTCGGCGGCCAGCACCGCGCCGCTGTGTTCGGCCTCGGCCACCGCCTCGCGCTCCTCCAGGCTGCGCGCGGCGTAGGAATGGCCGGCATGGGTCATCACCCCGAGGCAGTGTTTTCCCAGTCGCGCCGCGATATGCAGCAGCGCGTCGGAGTCCGGCGTCACGCCGCCCCTGCCCTCTCCGCAATCCACCTCGATCAGCGCGCGCAGCGGGCCGGGATGGGCGACGATCGCGTCCGCCACGTCCGGATCATCGGTGATGATCTTCACATGGCCGCCCTGGGCGTTCAGCGCGGCGACGGCGTCCAGCTTCTGCGGCGTGATGCCGACGGCGTAGATCTGCTCGATATAGCCGCCGCCCATGAAGTAGCGCGCCTCGGCCAGCGTGCTGACGGTGATCGGGCCATGATCGGGCGCTGCGAGCGCGGCGACGTCGAGCGACTTCGCCGTCTTCATGTGCGGCCGCAGCGTGAGGCCGGGGTGGCGGGCGATCGCCGCCTGCATCCGGGCCAGGTTGCGCTTGAGAATGCCGAGGTCGAGGACCAGGCAGGGGGTCGGCAGGTCGTCCAGGGTCATGGTCGGGGTCCTTACGGCCAGTTGGCCTCGGCGTCGATCGGCAGGACAGGCCGCGGCAGACGCTTCCAGTCGAAGCGCGAGAGAATGGGTGAGGTCAGGCCGGGGCAATCCACCTCGACGATCCGCTCATGCGCGAAGAACTCGTCGAAGCCACCGCGGAAATGGCCTCGAGACTTCACCACCACGGCACGGGCCTTCGCAATGTCGAGGCCGAGATGCTCGAAGAAGACGGGGTCGGCGCATTGCGCGCGGCCTTCGGTCACGACGACGGAGACGCCGCCGATCTGCAGCAGCACCGTGCAGCCGAGGGTCATCGCCGTGTCGGCATAGATGCCGCGGCGCCCGGTGACGCGGCCATCGGAGATGGCGCGGACTTCCGCTTCAACAGCGAAGTGTTTCGAGAATGGGTCGTCCGCGTCCAACCCTTCGTTGAAGCGCGCGAGGAAGCGCGCGCCGACGCCGAGCGCATGCGCCTCGGCCGCGAGCACGGGGTCCAGGATCATGCCGATCAGCGCATCCGGGACCTGAGCACGGACGAAGGCTTCGAGGATCCACATCGTATTGCCGCGTCCCCCGCCGCCGGGATTGTCGGCGACATCGGCGAAGGCGAGCGGCACTGTGCTTTCCTTCGCGAGCCGCACGGCATCCTCGAGCGTTGTCAGGCGCGCGACAAAGCGGTGGCGCCGCTCCCAGGCAGCATGGGCGAGAGTGTCGGCCAACGCATCGGCCGCGGCCTGCCTGGTCGCCGTCACGACGACCGCCATGCCGTTGAAGGACGTATCGCCATAGGCGAAGCCGCCCATGACGGAAACGTTGAGAATGCGGGAATCCTGCGCCTGCAAGGCCTGACCGAGGTTGATGACTTCTGCGTATGGTCCCTGCGCCGTCAGCATGGAGACGGTCGGCGCCACGATCGGCAGCCGCCGCAGCGCGCGACAGGTCTTCTGCCCCGCCATGATCCGCCGCAGCAGCACCGCACTCTCCGCGCCGCGCTCGCGCATGTCGAGATGCGGATTGGTGCGGTAGCCAACAAAAGCATCCGTCAGCGCGACCATGCGATCGGACACGTTGGCGTGCAGGTCATAGGAGCACACCAGCGGAACATCGCCCAGCACGTCGCGGATCAGCGCCTGCAGCATGCCTTCCGGATCCTCGTCCGCGGTCGTCAGGCCGGCGCCGTGCAGCACGCAATAGACGCCATCCACCCGGCCGCGGATCGCCTCCAGCCCGCGGCGCCAGATCGCCATCATCTCGGCGAAGAGCGAAGCCTCCACCGGGCCGTTCGGTTCGGCCATGGCGAGCAGGATGGGCAGCGGCTGCCATGGCCCCGCTGCGTCCATGTCCGCGACGAAGCCCGGCATTTCTCCAAGAGCACACGGCGCCGGGGAACGGGCGTCGGCGACAATCGCCTCGCCTTCCAGCCAGCAGCGACCGGTGAAGTCGGGCTTCGTCGCCACGGGCGCGAAGGCATTGCATTCGATGGAGAAGCCGAGGAGGGCGATGCGGGGTACGGTCATGCCCCCGATCCTAGCCGCGATCGGCCTGCGCCTGTAGCCTGCCCGGACGACGGCGCAACGCCGCCCGCGGAGGACACCATGGCGATCATCAGGGCCCTCGACACGGTGGCCTATCGCATTCCGCTGCCGATCCTGCTGTCCGACAGCACCCATGGCGACATCACGCATTTCGAGTTGATCACCGTGCGCGTGACGGATGCGGATGGCGAGACGGGCCTCGGCTACACCTACACGGTCGATTCGGGCGGCACGGCCGTGCACGCGCTGATCGCGCGCTACCTGACGCCCATCGTGGTCGGAACCGATGCGGACAGCATCGAGAAGACCTGGCAGGCGATGTGGTGGGCGCTGCATTTCGGCGGCCGCGGCGGGCAGACGAGCCTGGCGATCTCGGCCGTGGACATCGCCCTGTGGGATCTTGCGGCGAAGCGCGCGGGCAAGCCGCTGTGGCGGCATCTCGGCGGCTACGATCCGGCGGTCCCTTGCTATGCCGGCGGCATCGACCTGCAATTCACGGAAGCCGCGTTGCTGGCGCAGTCGGACCGCTTCCAGGAAGACGGCTTCCGCGCCATCAAGATGAAGGTCGGCCGCGACAGCCTGCGCGAGGACGTGGCCCGCGTGCGCGCCATGCGCCGGCATCTCGGCGACGATTTTCCTCTCATGGCGGACGCCAATATGCGCTGGTCCGCCGACACCGCCATCCGCGCCGCACGGCTCATGGCCGACTGCGACCTCGTGTGGCTGGAGGAGCCGACCATCCCCAACGACATCGCGGGGCATGTCCGCATCCTGCGCGAGGGCGGTCATCCCATCGCGACCGGCGAGAACCTCCATTCGCTGAACGAGTTCAAGGAGCTGATCGCCCAGGGCGGCGTCAGCTTCCCCGAGCCCGATGTGGCGATGGTGGGCGGCGTGACGCCCTTCATGAAGGTCGCGGCGCTGGCGGAAGCGTTCAACCTGCCGCTCACCTCGCACGGTGTGCATGATTTGACCGTGCACCTGCTGGCGGCGAGTCCGAACCGCTCCTTCCTGGAAATCCACGGCTTCGGCCTGGACCGCTTCATCGAACAACCGATGGAACGGCGCGACGGGCGCGCCATCGCACCGGAACGGCCAGGGCACGGCGTCACGCTGCTGGACGCGGCGCTCGCGCCCCACCGCATCGGCTGAGCATACCAAGCGCGGCAAATATTGACACATTTGCCGCCCCTCAGACGCGGCTCATTAAGTCCGGACCTGCGGCCAGCGAAGCTGGCCGAGGCCGCGAAAGCGGCCCGCCCGCGGTCAGCGAAGCTGATCCGCCGCAGGTGCGGCGAAGCCGAGCGCCAGAGGCGCGCTGGCGTGTGAAGCATGAAATGCGTCAGCACTTCATGAGCCCGGTATGAGACGCCGGGCGCAAACTTCCGGTTTGCTTGGCTTCACCGGGCCGCCGGCGGATCAGCACAGCCGACCGCGAGCGGGCCGCATCCGCGGCCTCGGCACCGATCAAGAACCGGTGCCGCCCGTATCAGATCGCGACCTCCAGCAGTTCCGCGATGCGCGGCGTCGCCTTCAGCCCGGTGCCGGTCAGCACGATCACCGTCGTCTCGTCGGCATTGATCGTCCCGGCGTCGATCAATCTCGCGAAGGCCGCGGCGGCCTGGGCGCTGGTCGGCTCGACATAGATGCCGCCCCGGGCGAGTTCGAGCGTCGCCGCGCCGATCTCCGCCTCGCTCAGCATCACCGCGCCGCCCTCGCTCTGCTCGAGGAAGCCCAGCACCTCGGGCAGGCGGATCGGCTGCGCGATGGCGGTGCCTTCGGCCATGGTCGGCTGCGGCGCGGCGGGCCCGTGGCCCAGGAAGGCGCGCGCGATCGGCGCGCAATGCGCGGGCTGGGCGGCGAAGAGACGCGGAAGCCGGGAAATCTCGCCGGCGCGCAGCAACTCGTTGAAGCCGATGCCGCAGCCCAGTACGTTCGATCCTGCGCCGCAGGGGATGATGACATTGTCCGGTGCGCGGAAGCCCAGATCTTCCCACAGCTCGTAGGCCAGCGTCTTCGTCCCGTGCAGGAAATAGGGGTGCCAATTGTGGCTGGCGTAGAAGATCGTCTCCGCCTGCCGCAGCGCCTCGTCGGCACAGTCCTGGCGGCTGCCGGGGACGAGCTCGATCTCGGCGCCCGAGGCGCGCGACTGCACGGTCTTGGCCGGGCTGGTGGCGGCGGGGACGAGAATCTTCGCGCGCATTCCACCCGCCGCGGCGTAGGCGGAC
>JAYRQX010000557.1:0-5191 GCA_041910415.1 Acetobacteraceae bacterium
AGCCGCACATCCCCCCGCCGCCGCCCGTGGCGGCCGCGCCGCCGGCTCCGCCGCCGCCGGCCCCCGGCACGCAGCGACCGACCATGCTGGTCGAGACGCCGGTCCGCGCGGGGCAGCGCGTCTATGCGGAGGGGTCCGACCTGATCGTGACGGCCACCGTGAATGCGGGCGGCGAGGTCATCGCCGACGGCAATGTCCATGTCTATGGCACGCTGCGCGGCCGTGCGATCGCAGGCGGCGGCAACAATACGGATGCGCGTGTCTTCGCGCTGAATTTCGACCCCGAGCTCGTCTCCATCGCCGGCTACTACGCGGTGCGCGACGGGCTGGGGCAGGCGCCGATCGGCCGTGCCGTGCAGGTGCGGCTGGTGGGCGAGCAGATGAGGTTCGACCCGCTGGGCTGAAGGGGAACAACCGCCGGCGGGACGGGAGAGATCGAGGAGGCAGGGGCGTATGGCACAGGTCGTGGTGGTCACATCGGGCAAGGGAGGCGTCGGCAAGACGACGTCGAGCGCCGCCTTCGCCACGGGTCTCGCGCAGCGGGGCAAGAAGACGGTCGTCATCGATTTCGACGTCGGCCTGCGCAATCTCGACCTCATCATGGGCGTCGAGCGGCGCGTGGTCTTCGACATCGTCAATGTCATCCAGGGGGAGGCGAAGCTCAACCAGGCGCTGATCCGCGACAAGCGCGTGGACACGCTGGCCATTCTTCCGGCGTCGCAGACGCGCGACAAGGACGCACTGACCAAGGACGGCGTGCAGCGGATCATCGACGAGCTGTCGAAGGACTATGACTACATCCTGTGCGACAGCCCCGCCGGCATCGAGAAGGGGGCGCTGCTCGCGCTCTACTTCGCGGACCAGGCGATCGTGGTCACGAACCCGGAAGTCTCCTCCGTGCGCGACAGCGACCGCATCCTGGGCGTGCTGCAATCGCGGTCCAAGCGCGCCGAGGAGAAGAAGGAGCCGGTGAAGGAGCACCTCCTCGTCACGCGCTTCGACCCCGCCCGCGTCGAGCGTGGCGAGATGCTGAAGCTCGACGATATCCAGGAGATCCTGGCGATCCCGCTGCTGGGCGTGATCCCGGAAAGCGAGAGCGTGCTCAAGGCGTCCAACACCGGCACGCCCGTCATCCTGGAAGCCGAGAGCAATGCCGGCCAGGCCTATGCCGATGCCGTCGCGCGCTTCCTGGGCGAAGAGAAGCCGCACCGCTTCCTGGACGTGGAGAAGAAGGGCCTCTTCAAGCGTCTCTTCGGCGGGAGGGCTGCCTGATGGGCTGGCTCGACATCTTCCGCTCCAAGCGGCAGGCCCCGTCGAGCGCCGCCGCGGCGAAGGAGCGCCTGCAGATCGTCCTCGCGCATGAGCGCATCGGCCGCACGCGCGAGGATTTTTTGCCGAAGCTGCAGGCGGAGCTCGTGGCGGTGGTCGCGCGCTACGTCTCGATCGATCCGAACAAGGTGCATGTGAACCTCGACCGCGGCGGCGACATGTCGACGCTCGAGATCGAGATCGAGCTGCCGTCCCCGGCGGCGACAAGGCTGCAGGCCGCCGCGGCGCGCTGAGCCCTTCCCCTTGCGACCGGGTGCGGGCTTGCTAGCCTCGCCCGGTCCAAGGAGGAAGAGACCGATGCCGTTCATGGAACGCGCCGGCAAGCCCGCGATCCACTACACCATCGACGACCATACGGACCCCTGGCGCGACAGGCCCACGCTGATCCTGCAGCACGGCTACAGCCGCTCCGGCGTCTTCTTCCGGCAATGGGTGCCCCATCTCTCGCGCTTCTATCGCGTGATCCGCTCCGACCTGCGCGGGCTGGGCCGCTCGCCGCTCGATTTCGACCCCGATCAGGGCATCAGCGCCGAGAATTTCATCGGCGATATCTCTGATCTGATCGACCATCTCGGCGCCGGCCCGGTGCACTATGTCGGCGAGTCGCTCGGGGGCATCCTTGGCATCGTCATGGGCGCGACGCTGCCGGAGAAGTTCCGGTCGATCACGCTGCTGGCCTCGCCGATCACCATCCCGAAGGCCACCCAGGAAGCCTTCGCCTGCGGCTTCTCCTCGTGGCAGGAAGCACTGCGGCAATTGGGCAGCCAGGGCTGGTCGGAGCGCGTGAACACCGCGACGCGCTTCCCCCCCGATGCCGATCCCGCGCTGGTGCGCTGGTACGCGGAGGAATGCGGCAAGTCCAACGTCAACGTGCTGATCGCGCTGTCGCGCGTGGCGTCCAAGGTGGATGTCTCGCGCTACATGCCTGAGGTGAAGGTGCCGATGCTGGGCCTCTACCCCACCGCCGGCATCGTGACGGGGCAGGAGGAGAAACAGATTCGGGCGGGCATCCCGGGCATCCGCGTCATCAACCTGCCGACCTCCTACCACGCCATCCAGGTGCTGATGCCGGCAGCCTGCGCCAAGGCCGTGCTGCATTTCTGCGGCGAGATCGACGGCGTCGCGAACCACGAGTAGTCGCGCGCGGGGCTGGTGGGGCGGCCGCGCGCACCACAAAGCGCGCGCGTCAGTCCTGCGTGATGCCGAGGCGGCGGATCACGGCCGTCCAGCGTTCCAGCTCCTCAACCATGATCGCATGCAACGCCTCGGGGCCTGCATCGCGGGTCTCAAGCGACTGGGTGGCGAAGCGCTGGCGCACGGCATCCGTCGCGACGACGCTGCGCAGGTCAGCCGCGATCTTCTCGACGATGGCGGAAGGCAGACCTCGGGGCCCAAGCACCGCATACCAGGTGCCGGCCTCGAACCCCGGATAGCCGGATTCCGCCAGGGTCGGGATTTCTGGCAGCGCCGCCGCGCGCTGCGCACCGGTGGTCGCGATGGGGCGCAACAGGCCGGAGCGGATGGCGGGCACGGCGAGCACCATGTTGTGGAACATCGCCTGGCCCTGGCCGGCGATCATCGCCGTGTGCGCCGGCGCGGCGCCCTGGAAGGGCACATGCGTGAATTGCAGGTTGGCGCGCATGCCGAACAGCTCGGCCGAGAGATGCGTCGGCGTGCCGACGCCGGCCGAGACGAGGTTGAACTGCCCGTGCGCGTCGCGCAGGGCCTGCTCGAACTCCCGCAGATTGTGCACGGGGACCGAGGGATGCACGACGACGACCAGGCTGTAATAGGCGATCTGCGCAACGGGCGTGAAATCCCGCACGGGATCGAAGGGCAGGTGGCGATAGAGCGCCGCGCCCTGCACATGCGAGGACGCGCAGAGCAGCAGCGTATAGCCATCGGGCGCAGCGCGCGCGACATATTCCGCGCCGACATTGCCGCCGGCGCCGGCGCGCGCCTCGACCACCACGGGCCGGCCCCACATCTCCTGCAGCCGCTCGCCCACGATGCGCGCGATAGCGTCCGCGGGGCCGCCAGCGGGGAAGGGGACGATGATGCGCACCGGGCGTTGCGGCCAGGATTGCGCATGGGCGTGCGGGGCGGCGAGGGCGGCGCCAAGGCCGAGTGCGGCCCTGCGGGTGATGCGCGTCATGGGTCGGTTCCCGTTCAGTCCTGCGAGAGGTTCAGGCGGCGGATCACGGCGGTCCAGCGTTCCAGCTCCTCGCCCATGATGCGGGTCAGGTCGGCGGGCCCGATGTCGCGCGGTTCCAGGGATTGGCTCGCGAGGCGCTGGCGCGTGGCGGGCTGGGCCACCACGCGCTTCAGATCGGCGTCGATCTTCTCCACGATCGCGGGCGGCATGGCCGCGGGGCCGAGGACGGCCATCCAGGTGCCGGCCTCGAACCCCGGATAGCCGGATTCCGCCAGGGTCGGGATGTCGGGGAGCGCGATCGCACGTTGCGCCCCGGTGGTCGCGATGGCGCGCAGGCGGCCGGCCTGCACGGCAGGCACCGACAACACGGGGTTGTGGAACATCGCATTCACCTGGCCTGCGAGCAGCGCCGTGTGCGCGGGCGCGGCGCCGGCGAAGGGGACATGCGTGAATCGCAGCCCCGCGCGCATGGCGAAGAGCTCCGCCGTCAGGTGCGTCGGCGTGCCGACGCCGGCCGAGGTGATGGTGAAGGCGCCATTCGCATTGCGCATCGCCTGCTCGAATTCACGCAGGTTGGTGGCGGGGACGGAGGGATGCACGACGACGACCAGGCTGTAATAGGCGACCATCGTGATGGCGGAGAAATCGCGGATCGGATCGAAGGGCAGGCGGCGATACAGCGCGGCGCCCTGCACGTGGGACGACGCCGCGACGAGCAGCGAGTAGCCGTCGGGCGTCGCGCGGGCGATGTGCTCCGCGCCGATGTTGCCGCCGGCGCCACCGCGGTTCTCGACGATGACGGGCTGGCCCCAGAGTTCCGTCAGCCGTTCGGAGAGGATGCGGCCGATGGCATCCGCGGGGCCGCCGGGCGGGAAGGGCACCACCAGGCGCACGGGGCGCGCGGGCCAGGATTGCGCATGGGCGCGCGGTGCGGCGAGGGATGCGGCGAGCGCAAGCGAGGACCGGCGGGTGAGACGTTGCATGGACGTTTCCCGTTCTGCTGACGGTTCAGGCACAAAAGTCTGGACCCTCGTGGCGCTTGCGTCCATGGCTTGGCGCGCGCGTCCATCGCGCGATAGGAAAGACGATCCAGGAAGCGGGGAAGCGGCCATGGAACTCGGCTTGCGCGGGAAGAGCGCGGTGGTGACGGGCGGCTCGCTCGGGATCGGGCGGGCGATTGCGCGGGAACTGGCAGCGGAGGGCGTGTCCGTCGCCATCGTCGCGCGGGACGCGGCGCGGTTGCAGGACGCGGCGGCGGGGATCGCGCGGGAGACCAACGCCCGTGTCCTGCCTATCGCTGCGGACCTGGTGGATGCGGCGCAGTTGGAACGCGCGATCGGCGAGGCGCAGGCGGCGCTGGGCGCGATCGACATCCTGGTGAACAATGCGGGTGCCACGCCCATGGGCCGCATCGGCGATACGCCGGATGAGGTCTGGATGAAGTCCATCAACCTCAAGCTGATGGGCTACATGCGCTGCGCGCGGCTGCTGACGCCGGCGATGCGCGCGCGGAAGTGGGGGCGGGTGATCAACGTCATCGGGCGGTCCGGCCACCAGCCCAGGGCGAATTACATCGTCGGCAGCGCGGTGAATGCGTCGCTGCTCTCCTTCACCCTGGCGCTGGCGGCGGAATGCGCGCCGGACAATGTTCTCGTCACCGGCGTGAACCCGGGGCCCATCGCGACGCCGCGCTGGGACACCGTGGTC
>JAYRQX010000558.1:0-5643 GCA_041910415.1 Acetobacteraceae bacterium
AATCCACGGGATGCGCCCGCTGGCCCATGGCAGCAGGGAGACGCCGTAGCCGAGGCCGGGCTCCAGGATGCCGGCTGGCGAGACGCCGAACACTGTCGCCTCGAGCGCCGGCGGCGGCGCGGCGGCGGCGTCGAAAAGCACCTGGTAGGAGCGGATGCGGAGCGCCACGACCTAGCCTACCGGGACGAACAGTGAGAACGGGCTGAAATGCAGCGCCGCGACCTCGCTGGCCGACAGGGCGCGGGACCAGATGCAGCCCACGACGCCGACCCCGTTCAGCGTGCGCGACGGATCAGCGGCGAACGCGCAGAAATCCACCTCCGCGGTGGCGTCATACTGGATCGACCCGGCGCCCACCGCCTGGCTCGCGGCCTGCGCGCCGTTGAAATAGACCGTCGCCGCGCCCCCCATTTCGAGCGTGCCGGCATAGGTGGCGAACGCTCCGCTGGTATCGAGGTAGGCGCCCCCGATCTCACTGTATGACCCTGAGACGTTGTAGCCGAGGGTCACGGTGCCGGCGCCGGCGCTGAAAAGGACGGCCGACATCCACGGGTTGCTGTTCGAATTGTTGTGCTCCAGCCCCAGCATTGTCGTGTTGAACGTCCCGGCGGTGACGCTCCCGGCCCAGAAGATCGACGCGCTGGACGTCGGTCGCATCGTGGACGGCAGAGCGCCGGAATTGGCGCCCTCATTCGCGGCCGTGCCGGGCACCACGATCCCATGCGCCGAGGCGCGGAAATTGGCGGCGCTGCCGAATGCCAGATCGGCGCCGAGGCCCGCCAGGTTCCGCAGCCCCTGCGACGGCAGGTAGGCGGCAATCAGACCGCGCGCGAGGGGATGGGTCCAGTCTACCATGACGGGCCGCAAGGGCTGCCGCCTCGGGCTGATCAGGTCCGGATTACGTGCCCGGTGCAGCCACGCCACATCACACCGCCTGCTCAGTGTAGCGGTAGAGCTTCAGCGAGATGGAGTTGGAGGCCGGAAACGCCACGCCCAGCTTGTTCTGGATCATGATCTTGAGGGCGCAGGGCGACAGAGGGGCACCGCGATAATGCCCTACGGTGAACGACGCCGAAGGGTTTGCGAGGATGCTGCCGACCAGGTAACTCGCCGGCGCCGCACCCGCCGAACCACCTGGCGGCGTTGGGTAGTTGGTCCCATCCATCGCGGGCAGCAGATAGATGCCGACATACGGGGAGCCGGAGCCCGCCGTCACCGCGCTCGGCAGGATCAGTTCAAAATCCCCGTAGAGCCGCAGGTCAGGCGAGCCGCTGCCGGTATTGTCGATCACTGGGCCGAGCGCATAAGCGCCGTCAGCAAGAGCGTTCAGGGATGTGCCGACGATCACGGTGTCGGGCGCGCTGTAGCCGAGCCATTTGCCTATGCTCGCCATGTCAGTAAACCCTCGCCGTCGCCACGTCGCCGGCCGCGACAGGACCCAGGCCGAGCTGCGCGGCGCGGCTTGTCACGCCATCGATCAGCGCCAGCAGTTCGTCCCGCACCTCCGCGGCCATGAGCCCGGCCTGCACGAAGGCGCTCATCATCGCGGCGACGATCGCCTCGACCTCCGGCTCGTCGGTGTCCATCGTCTCGGTGTGCAGCATGGTGTCGCGCGCCGTGATGGCGGCGGCGCGCAGCTCCACCGGGATGTTGGTCTGCTCGGCCGCGATGCAGAGCGCGCCCCAGACGCCGCGCTTCAGCAGGATCGCGCGGGCCTGGTAGGTCGGCACCCGGCGCTTGATGCTGATCGTCTTGGCATTGAGCGCAGCGGCGATCTCCGCGTCGTCCATGCCCTTGTAGCCATCCCGCGCGATCTCGGCCTTGATCGTCCCGTAATCCATGGCGTCACCCCGTAATCAGGTAGCCCGTGCCGGCGATGACAGGGCTCGATGTCGTGCCGGTGATCGCGATCGGCACCAGGCACGCATCCGGCCCGGCCTCACGCAAAATCCTGAGCATGTCCACGTCGGCGAGCCCGCCGACCAGGTTTTGCGGCACGGCCCCAAGCCATTTCAGCGCCGTGATGCCGAAGGAGCCTGCCGTGCCAGTCGTCGCGCTGTTTTGGAGCGACTGGATGCTCTCGATCTTTTCCGAGCCGTTGTTGGTCGGGATGATCTCGAACATCCTCCCCGCCCGGTTCGCCGGCGACGCACCGGCGAACGACATGGTCGTGGTGCGGCCCGTTGTCCCGGCGGCATTGGTGTAGGTGATGGTCGCGGTGACGGCGGTGGTGCCAACGTCGGTGTAGATTTCGATGAACCAGCGCACATCGGTGTAGTCGGTCTGGTTGATGCGGGAGGCCATGTTCGACCCCGCGCCCGACACGTCCACGCCGACCGTCTGCGACGACGTGCTGGTGCCGGACAGCCCGCCCATGTGCGCCAGGCGATCGACGACGATAATCGTGCCCGGCGTGTTGGCCGAGGGGATCAGGTCGATAGGACCAAGATAGTTTTTCTTGGGATTGCCGCGCGCATCGTTGCCGCTGGCATTGACCTGGTTGAGCAGCGCGCCCGTCAACGTCTTGTCGCACACCGCCGCCGTGCTGGGGATGGAGCCCTGCGCGGGCGTCCCGGTGGCACGGAACAGCGAGCAGTAGCCCCCCGCGAGCTGGTTGGCGATCGCCGCCTTGCTGATCGCGTATGGCTGCGACCCCGCGCCCAAGGCGGCTGCGATTTCAGCCGGAGATGCGATCGCCATGGATCAATCGTCTTCCTGGTAGGTCAGCGCGCCGATCGCGAAGGAGGGCGCCGGGTCGCCGTTGTTGACCGTCTTCGCCGTGCCCAGCGCGCCCCACACCAGCATGTTCCCCGCCGTGGACGCGTCCATGATCGCGAAATGCGTGATGCTGCCCCAGTTCGCCGACGGCGCCGGGAATGTGATGGCGGCGTTGTTGCTGGTCGTGCCGCCGGTGCCGGAGCTGGCGGAGGTGCTGCCCGCGCTCTGCGTGCCCGCCCAGTTCGCCAGCGAACAGGCCACCGCGACGCGCGCATAGGACCCGCCCGAGACCTCTGTGCCGCCGCCCGCATCGCTCGGCGCCGCCGTGAACAGCGCGACGTAGAGCGTGCCGGGGAAGGAAAACGCCTGCCCCCGGAAGATCTGGTCGATGAGCTTGTTCTCGAAATAGTTGGTCTTGCTGGCCATCTCAGTGCCCTCCGAACCCGGTCCAAAGCAGGGCCCAGGCCAGCGTCACCGCCAGCGCCGGCCAGCCCACGTCGCGCACCGCGCGCGGCAGGATCTGCGTGATGGGAATGCGCTCGGACCCCGCCGCCTGCTCCGCCTCCCGCCGCTCGCGCGAGAGGGCGAACCACAGGGCGCAGAGCCCGCCGGCGGCGAGCAGGAACACCGGCACCGGCATGACGGCATAGGCCACCGCGAGCAGCAGCGCGCTGATGGCCTGGATCGCGAGCGCGATCAGGGCGTGCCGCGCGCCGGGCGGCAGGCGGTCGAAGAAGCTGTCCATCAGAAACTCCATCCGGAGAGACCAAGGGCGGCGCCGATCGCCGCCCCGAAAACCACCTCGCCGATCTCGGTCGCCAGCGCCGGCCGCAGCCGCCAGGCGCATTCGTAGATCGGCAGGCACAGCAATCCGGCGACCAGCAGCGGCCACCAGGCGAGGCCGAGCAGCGCCAGCGGCACGAGCGCCGGCGTCACCCACACCAGGCCGCGCAGCGCGTGCAGGGCCGCTTCCGTGGCCCATTCGCCGTCCATGCGGCCGAGATCGAGTGACCCCCACCATCGCGCCACGCTGCCCGCCCAGAGACCCAGCGCGACCAGCACGCCACCCCACCACGGCATCGGCAGCGCCAGCGCAGCGAACAGCCCGAGCGGCGCGGCCCAGCACGTGATGCGCGCTGTCGTGGCGCCGCGGCCGGTCAGCGCCGCGAACCCCGCCCACCCGCGCAGACGGAAGCCCGCGCCGCCGATCAGCGCGCCGATCAGCATCTCGATCACAGCGCCGCCGCCTGGACGAACAGCGCATCGATCGCCGCTGCATTCAGGCCGAGCGCGGTCGCGATCGCCGCGAGATAGGGATCGTCGCGATGCCACTCCGTCGCGTCCTGCCAGGTGATGCGCAGCTCGGCCGGCCCACCGGCGACCGCCGTCTCCACGTCGTCCAGCAGCCCCGCGGCGTGCAGCGCCAGTCGCGCCTGGCGGCGCGTGACGACGGTGGGCTTCCAGGGCGGCGAGGGCGGCGGCATCTCGATCTCGGGCACGCCGCCAGCGCCGGCGACGATGCGCCCACCGGCAGCCTGCGCCTCCATCAGCGCGGCATGCGCCGCGGCCGAAAGCGGCACCGCGTCCTGTGGGATCGTCGTGTGGAGCCCGGAGACGTAGAACCCACCCGTGGACGGCGAGTAGCGATAGCCGAGTTGCGCCGCCGCATCGCCGGGCGGTGGGGGCGGGGACGGCACGGCCGGGGGGATGGGCGGGAGGGTCATGGCAAGCTCCTCAGTTGCCGATCGCGAGGTATCGGACGCCCACGGTCTGGGCCACGGCACTCCATTCCTCGATGTAGGCCGTAACCGTCGTCGTGGTGGCGCGCAGGTCGGTCATGCCCGCGGCTTCCTGCGTGCCGGCGGTGCCGCTGTTGAAGACGCCACCAGTGATGAACAGGCACGCGTTCGGGAACGTGATGGGCAGCGTGCCGGTGAAGGTGGTGGGCGCGCCGGCGCCGAGATTGCCGTTCGCCGTGCTGCCCCATTGCAGGATCAGGCCCGAGGGCATCTTCTGCCAGCCGCTGGCGCCGACCGAAGCGGCGAAGCGACCCTCGGCGACCGCGCGCCAGTTAGCCGAGGCGTCGGCGGCGAGGCCGATGCGCTCGCCCGGCAGCAGCGCGATCGACGACGCGCCCTCGATCAGGTCCGATCCTGCACGCTGCACCGTGACGCTGTTGGCCGAACTGTCGGTGCGCACGATGTCGTAGCCGATGGGCCGCGCCGCGGCATTGGCGGCCGGCAGGGTCAGCGTCACGTTGCCGCCCGACGCGCTGACCAGGACCAGGCCCTGCTGGTCGAGGGTCAGCGTGGCTGTGGCCGAGAGCGAGGTGACGTTGCGCCCGGCGAGCCGCCGGATCGCCTGGCGCAGTTGCGTGGTGTCGCTGCGGTCGAGCGTGATGCCCGCGTCCTGGATCGCCGCGACCATCTCACGCTGCATGGCGTTCCATGCGTAGGCCGGGAAGACGGTCGGGGCGATGCCGGAGCCAATGTTGCCATCCGTCGCCTCCCCAGGCGTGCCGGTGCCAGGCGGGGCATCGCCGGAGCCCGTCGCGACAGTGTTGGGTGCGATAAGGCGGTCCATGGAGGCTCCTCAGACCGGGTTGAAAATCAGGGTGGAATGGGCGGGCGACAGCGCGCGGAAGCAGCAGTCGAGCGCGTTGGCTTCCTGTGTCTGGAAGGGCAGCCCAAAACGGTCGCCGAATTGCAGGCGCCGCGCGGCCGGGATCGGCGCGTTCACCGTCCAGGCATGCGCCCACTCCTCGCCATTCAGCGGCAGGCCGAAGGGCATGCCGAAGCGATACGGGGTGTGCTCGGTGATCGTGATGGCGTAGCCGAGCGCGGCGGCGAGCGCGATGAAGAAGGCGCGGCTCTGGCCGGTGTTGCCGGCGATGCGCTGCAGCAGCCGTGCGCGCCGTTCGGCCAG
>JAYRQX010000559.1:0-3849 GCA_041910415.1 Acetobacteraceae bacterium
GCCCGGCCTCCGCCATGGTCGGAATCTCCGGCGCCAGCGGCGACCGCGCCGCGCGCGCGACGGCGATGCCGCGCAGCCGTCCCTCCCGCAGATGCGGCAGGCCGGCGGGAATGGTGTCGAAGGCCATCTGCACCTGGCCCGCGATGAGGTCCGTCATGGCCGGCGCGCTGCCGCGATAGGGCACATGGGCGATGTCGATCCCCGCCGTCGCGCGGAACAGCTCGCCCACCAGATGCGTGGATGTCCCGGTGCCGAAGGAGGCGAAGTTCAGCCGCCCCGGCTGCGCGCGGGCGAGTGCCACCAGCTCCGTCACGTTGCGCGCCTGAAGCTGCGGGTTGACCAGCAGCAGGAAGGGCGATTCCGAGATCAGCGTGATGGGTTCGAAATCCCTGACGGGGTCGTAGGGCAGGTTGCGCTGCGTGGAGCGCGCGATGGCGATCTCGGGCGAGGCTGCCACCAGCAGCGTCGTCCCGTCCGGCGCCGCCTTCGCGACCGCATCGGCACCGAGCGTCCCCGCGGCCCCCGCGCGATTCTCCACCACGACCGGCTGGCCCCAGGCGCGCAACAGGCGCTCGGCCAGCAGCCGCGCGATGATGTCGGTGGACCCGCCCGGCGGGTAGGCGACGACGATGCGCACGGGCCGCCCGGGCCAGTTGTCCTGCGCCAGGGACGGCCGCGCGAGGGACGCCAGCCCTGCCAGCGCCAGAACACCGCGTCGCGTCTGCGTCATGTCTTTCGTCCTGTCCCGGTCTTTCCAATGCGCCACGGCTGCGCTGCAATGGCAAGACTGCCCGCGAGAGGAACCTTCTGATGCCGCTGCATGACCGCCTGATCGTCGTCGATGGCCTGGTCTTCTATTCGGACGGGGATGCGACGACGCTGCTCAAGGGGGGCGTGACCGCGGCGAACCTGACCGTCCGCCTGCCCGTCGAAAGCTTCGAGGAGACTTTTGACAATATCACCCGCTGGGCGGCGCTGGGGACGAACCCTGACAGCCAGTGGATGCTGGTGCGCAAGGCCAGCGACATCGCCGCGGCGAAGGCTGCCGGCAAGGTCGGCCTCATCATGGGCTTCCAGGAGACGAAGCTGCTCGGCGACCGCGCGGAACGCGTCGCCTCCTTCCACGCGCTCGGCATCCGCACCATGCAGCTGACCTACAACGAGGCCTGCGCGGTCGGCGACGGATGCCTGGAGCCGCGCAATGCGGGGCTGTCGAAATTCGGCCATGCGGTGGTCGAGGAGATGAACCGCGTCGGCATGGCCTTCGATCTCTCCCATGTCGGCGAACGGACTTCGCTCGATGCCGCGCGGCATTCGAAGAAGCCGGTCATGCTGACGCATGCCAACGCCAAGGCGGTCTTCAACCGCGTCAGGAACAAGTCGGACGAGGTGATCCGCGCCGTCGCCGCCACCGGCGGGCTCTGCGGCGCCTCGATCCACGGCTTCATGAACTGGGACAGCGACCCCGCCCATCCGCCTGCCATGGAGGGCTTCATCCGCAACGTGCAGTACCTGGTCAATCTGGTCGGCATCGACCATGTCGGCTTCGGCACCGACTTCGCGGCGATCGGCGACCCCGCGGCGGCCGATACGTTCCTGGCCATGAGCGCCACGCGCTACGGCAGCGGCACCGGCGACTATGTGCGCGCCTTCGGCAACACGCTGGCGAAGCGCTATCCGGATGAGATCAACTGCCCCTCGCTCATGCCGCGCAAGACCGACGCCTTGCTCAAGGCCGGCTTCGGGGAGGGCGAGGTCGAGAAGATCATGGGCGCCAATTTCGTGCGCGTCCTCGGCGAGATCTGGGGGGGCTGACGCCATGGCCATCGTGCGCGTCGGCGCGGTGCAGACCGGCCCGGTGCTGGTGGACGACCCGCGCCCGCAGATCCCGCTGGTACGCCGCTGGTTCAAACAGGCGGCGCAGCAGGAGGTGCGGCTGCTCTGCTTCTCCGAGGTTTTTCTCGCGCCATTCTTCCCCAACCGTCTGGTGAAGAATTTCGATTGTTTTTTCCTCGATTCCGACAGCGAGGAGATCGCGTCTCTGGCCGCGCTGAGCAAGGAATTCGGCATCGCCGCGATCCTGCCTTTCGCCGAACGCACGCCCTCCGGCTACTACAACGCAGCGCTCGTCGTGGACGGGGAAGGCAGGCGCGTCGGCACCTACCGCAAGACGCACATCCCCGCCTATTTCCCGACCGAATCCCCCGGTGGCACCGGCAGCTTCGAGAAACTCTACTTCGCCCCCGGCGCCGATCTGCCGGTCTTCGATGTCGCGGGAGTTCGCTTCGGCATCCAGATCTGCAACGACAGGCTCTACCCGGAACCCTCGCGCGTCCTCGCTTTGGCGGGCGCCGAGGTGATCTTCATGCCGATCTGCTATTCCACCTACGCCGATCCGCAGCACCGATCCTCGATCTGGGAGGTACCGCTGCGCGCCCGCGCCTATGAGAACGGCATCTGGGTCGTCGCCGCCAACCGCGTGGGCCTGGAAGGCCCGCGCAACCATCTCGGCCGCAGCCTGGTGGTCGATCCGCGCGGCGGCATCGTGGCCGATGCCGGCAGCGACGGCGAGGCGCTGCTCGTCCACGACCTGGACCTGGACGCCGTCACCCGCGCGCGCAAGGACTTCCCGTGGTGGCGCGACCGCCGACCCGATCTCTACGCCCCGCTGGCGCGTTGACGCGCGGCGTCCCGGACGCCACGTTCCACGCCATCGGAGGAACGCCGCCATGCGGATCACGCCCAACAACGCCGGCGTCGGCGCGCGGATCGAGCAGATCGACCTCGCCGCCCCGCTCTCGCCCGAGGATTTCAGGACCATCCTGCGCGCGCTCGGGCAATTTGGCGTGCTGTGCTTCCCGCAGCAGGATCTCGATGCGACGGCGCTTGCGGATTACGCGGGCCGCTTCGGGCTGCTCGAGGTCAACGTGGCCAACCTGTTCCACGCGGAAGGCCACCCGGAGATCATGCACCTCTCCAACATGAAGGACGCGGCGGGCAAGCCGATCGGCCTCTCCGATGCCGGCCAGGGCTGGCACACCGACATGTCCTATTCGAAGGACATCTCCATCGCCAATGTGCTGCACGCCAAGCGCATCCCCCGCCGCAACGGCCAGCCGCTGGGCGACACGCAATTCCGCAACATGCATGCGGCCTATGACGACCTGCCCGATGAGGTGAAGCAGCGCCTGGAAGGCCGCACCGCGACACATGACTTCGCGAAATTCTGGGACATGATGCGCATCCGCCCGGGATCGATCCGCGGCCCGCTGACGCCCGGGCAGCGCGCGAAGAAGCCGCCCGTCAGCCACCCGATCTTCAAGGTCCACCCGATCACCGGCCGCCGCGTGCTCTACTGCAATTCCGGCTACGCGATCCGGATCGACGGCATGGACCCGGTCGAATCCGACGCCATGCTCGACTACCTCTTCCGCCACCAGGCCCAGGAAAAATACCTCTACAGCCACAGCTGGACGGAGGGCGACGTGCTGATGTGGGACAATATCGGCACGCTGCACAACGCCGTCGCCGACTACGGACCCGAGGAACCACGCTTCATCCTGCGCGCGCAGGTCATGGCGACGCTGGATTACGGGGCGCTCGCGGCATGAAGCTCGTCACCTTCGCCGCCTCCTGCGGCGCGCCCGCCCTCGGCGGCGTCATCGGCGAGGATGTCGTGGCGCTGCGTCCGGCCTTGGCCGAAGCCCAGCGCGCGGCCGGCGAGACGGTCAACACCGCCCTCATTCCGGACGGCATGATCGCGCTGCTCACCAGCGAGCCTGGCCTCGTCGCCGCCGGCCGCGCGCTCGCCTTCGCCGCCCGCCGCGAAAGCGCCGTGCTGCGCAGCCC
>JAYRQX010000560.1:0-4736 GCA_041910415.1 Acetobacteraceae bacterium
AGACGGCGCGGCTGACGCGCTGGCTGAACAACATCCTCGACCTGGTGAGGCTCGAAAACAACCAGGTGACGGCGCGGCGCGAGCCGACCGATGTCGCGGAAGCGGTGGAGACGGCCGTGCAGCGCGCCGAGCGCGCCTGGGCGCGGCGGGTCGCCTGCGAGGTCGCGCACCCCCTGGCGCCCGTCAGGCTCGATCCCGCGCTGCTGGATCAGGTCCTGGTCAACCTGTTGGACAATGCGCTGAAATACGCGGGCGCGGACGGCGCGGTGCGCGTGACGGTGCGTCGGGATGGGCCGGATGTGGCGATTGCGGTCGAGGATGACGGGCCCGGGATCGGCAGCACCGACCTGCCACGGATCTTCGATCCGTTTTTCCGCGCCTCGCGCAGCGACCGCGTGGCGGCCGGCAGCGGGCTCGGCCTCGCCATCTGCCGCGGTCTCATGCACGCCATGGGCGGGCGCATCGCGGCGGAAAGCCCCGTCGCACATGGCAGGGGCACGCGCATGACGCTTCGCTTTCCGGCATGACGGGCCCCGCGCCGCTCGCGATCCTCGTCGTGGACGACGAGCCGCAGATCCACCGCTTTCTCGCCCCGGCCCTGGAAGCCGCGGGCTATGCGCCGCTGCGCGCGGAGACCGGGCGGGAGGCGCTGCGCCTGGCCGCATCCCGCGCCCCGGCGGCCGTGCTCCTGGACCTCGGCCTGCCCGACATGGACGGGAAGGCAGTGCTGGAGCGGCTGCGCGCCTTCAGCACCGTGCCGGTGATCGTGCTCTCCGCGCGCGACAAGGAGGCCGAGAAGGTCGCGGCCTTCGATGCCGGCGCCGACGACTACGTCGAAAAGCCCTTCGGTGTCGCGGAACTGCTGGCGCGGCTGCGGGCGCAGACCCGGCGCGCCGTGCTGGCCGAGACGGGCGAGCTCGTGCTGCGCGCAGGGCCCCTGGAGGTGGACCTGGAGCATCGCCGTGCGCGGCTGGGACCGGAAGAGCTGCATCTGACGCCGCGCGAGTGGGATCTCCTGGTGGTGCTCGCGCGCAACCTCGGCAAGGTGGTCACGCATACGCGGCTGCTCACGGAGGTCTGGGGAACCGCGCATACGGAGGACGCGCAGTATCTGCGCGTCTATGTGCGGCAACTCCGCCAGAAACTGGGCGCGGCAGCGAGCCTGCTCAGGACCGAACCTGGTGTCGGATACAGGCTCCTGGCGGAGGAGGAACGCGGGGCGCCGGAGCGGCCCACGGCCTAGGCCCGCGCAGATCGCCGGGGTGCTTTGGCGGTGGGAGAGATGTGGGCTGCGGGGACGCGCATCGGCTCTCGATCGAGTACGCCCGCATGCGGTCCGAGCGGCACCGGCACACATCCGGGACCTCCGGCACGAGGCCATGATACCCGCGGCACGAGGCTTTGCCTCGTGCCGAGGCCGCGCATGCCGATCGTTACACTGCACGCTTCTTGCAAGCGCCCGCAATGCCGCGGTCCTGGCCGGATGCGGCATGGCAACAGGGAGCAGGGCCGCTGCGAGTCTTGCTGGTGGACGCCGATGCCGAACGGGCTCGGTCGGTGAAACGAGGTCTTGAGGCGACCGGCTGCACCGTCGTTGCGGTCGCGCCCGATGCCGCGGCCCTGTCCGAGCGCGCGCGGCAGACGGGGGCCGAGATCATTGTCTGCGAGTTGGACGACCCTTCGCGGGACACGCTCGAAAGCATGCAGGCGCTTCATCGGGATGCCCCGATGCCGGTGGTGCTGTTCGCGGCCAAGGCGGGGCCTGATCAGGTCCAGTCGGCGCTCGAAGCCGGGGTTGCGGCCTATGTCATGGAGGGCCTGGAGCCGGGCCGGCTGCGCCCGGTGCTGGACGTTGCCATCCGCCAATTCCGCGCCCATGAATCGCTCCGCGCCGAACTCGCCTCGGCCCGGCAGACGCTCGCCGAGCGCGACATGGTGGACCGCGCCAAGCAGCGCCTCATGCGGGAACGGGGGCTGAGCGAGCCGGAAGCCCACCGCCGGCTGCGACGCATGGCGATGGACCGGGGGATGAAGCTGGCCAACATCGCCGCATCGATTCTGCATGAATGATAGGCAATTTGCACTTATTTTGTCCGTTTCCTGAACGTAGATCCGCATCAGAACAAATTTCGTGCAAAATTACCCTTGAACCGAAGACCCGACTCGTGTTGCGGTGCAGCATGGTGAGGGTGCGCAACGGCGTGCATCCAGGAAAGCCCACCACCCCGACCCACGCGGCCCAATGACGGTCCGCACCCCTGGGCCAGATGCCCCTGGAGTGCCGAGTGACCGCCGTTACGGCCCCTGCGCGTCGCGCGTCATCGCCCACCGGCCTTCGCGTCCTTCGCATCGGCTACGTGCCGCTGACGGACGCGGCGCCGCTTCTCGTGGCCGAGGCGCTCGGCTTCTTCGATCAGCTTGGCATCCGCGTCGCCCTTTCGGCGGAGACCGGCTGGGCGGCCCTGCGTGACCATCTCGCCTTCGGCACCCTGGACGGTGCCCATCTTCTCGGACCCCTGCCCATCGCCCTCGCCGCCGGGCTGGGCGGCGTGCGGGCCGACCTGATCGCCGCCGCAGGCCTTGGATCGAATGGCAACACCATCACCCTCTCACCGGCGCTCGCTGCGGAGATTCCGGGCTTCGCGGCGCCGCTGTCGGCCGCGGCCTTCGCCAGCGCCGTGCGCGGCCGTGCCGCGGCGGGGCAGCGCGCCCTGACGCTTGCGGTCGTCTACCCCTTCTCCTCGCACAACTACCTGCTGCGGCACTGGCTGGCCTCCGGCGGGCTCGATCCCGACCGCGACCTCCGGCTCACCGTCGTGCCGCCGTCGCACGTCGCGCAGCGGCTCGCAGAAGGGAGCATCGACGGCTTCTGCGCCGGCGAGCCCTGGGGCAGCCATGCCGTCACGCTTGGCGCCGGGCGCATCGCGCTCACCACGGGCGACATCTGGCCGGGTCATCCCGAGAAGGTCCTGGCGTTCCGCGCCGATACCGTCGCATCCGACCGCGAGAGCGTCATCGCATGCACCGCCGCCGTGACCGCGTCGGCCCGTTGGCTCGACGATCCCGCGAACCACGAGGAGGCGGTTCGCATCCTTGCGCGCCGCGCCTTCCCCATGCTGGCGCGGGAGACGATCGCTGTCGCCCTCGACGGCCAGGCCGGCGGAATGACGCTCGCCGCACCGCTCCGCTTCCGAACCGCCTCGCTGCCGCGCCGCGACCAGGCGGCCTGGTGGCTCGGCCAGATGCGCCATTGGGGGCATCTGCCCGGCGGCGTTCCCGATTCCGTCGCGCTCGCGCCCTGGGCCGACGACAGCATCTGGCGCGAGGCCGCAGGCCGCATCGGCGAGGCCGCGCCCGAACCCTCCTTCCCGCCCGCTTCGACGCCGGAGACGACCCGATGAGCTTGACCCGACGCAACGCCCTCGCCGCCACCGCCGCCCTGCTCGCCGCCGCCCGCGCCGCGACGCCGCGCGGTGCCTTCGCGCAATCCTCGACCGTGCCGGAGGTGCGCGGCGCGAAGCTCGGCTACATCGCGCTGACCGACAGCGCGCCGCTGATCATCGCGAAGGAGAAGGGCTTCTACGCCAGGCACGGCATGCCCGAGGTCGATGTCGCGAAGCAGGCGAGCTGGGGGGCGACGCGCGACAACATCGTGCTCGGCGGCGGTGCGGGCGGCATCGATGGCGCGCACATCCTGACGCCGATGCCCTATCTGCTGCACACGGGCCGCATCGTGCAGAACAACCAGCCGGTGCCGATGGCGATCCTGGCGCGGCTCAACACGAACGGCCAGGCGATCTCGGTCGCCGCGAAGCACCAGGCGCTCGGGGCGCGGCTGGATGCCTCCCCGCTGCGCCGCGCCCTGAATGCCGAGAGCAAGGTCGCCATGACCTTCCGCGGCGGCACGCATGATCTCTGGATCCGCTACTGGCTCGCCGCCGCCGGCATCGATCCGGACCGCGACGTCTCGACCATCGTCGTGCCGCCGCCGCAGATGGTCGCCAACATGCGCGTCGGCACCATGGATGCCTTCTGCGTCGGCGAGCCCTGGAACGCGCAGCTGGTCAATCAGCGCCTCGGCTACACCGCACTCATCACGGGCGAGCTGTGGCGCGACCATCCGGAAAAGGCCCTCGCGCTCCGCGCCGACTTCGTCGAGCGCAACCCGCGCGCGACCGAGGCGCTGACCGCCGCCGTCATCGAAGCGGCCCGCTGGTGCGACGAGGCCGCGAACAAGGAGGAGATGTGCGCGATCCTCGGCCGCCGCGCCTGGTTCAACGTGCCGGCCGCCGACATCCTGCCGCGCCAGCGGGGCGAGGTGGATTTCGGCGACGGCCGCCGCGTCACGAACACCGACAACACGATGAAGTTCTGGCGCGACCATGCGAGCTATCCGTTCAGGAGCCACGACCTCTGGTTCCTGACCGAGGACATCCGCTGGGGCGTCCTCCCCGAAGCCACCGACACGCGCGCGCTGGTGAACCAGGTGAACCGCGAGGAGATCTGGCGCGCCGCCGCCGCGCGCGCCGGCGTGCCGAACGCCGAGGTACCGAGCGGCACCAGCCGGGGAACGGAAACCTTCTTCGACGGCAAGGTCTTCGACCCCGACAACCCCGCCGCCTACCTCGCCTCGCTCGCCATCAAGAAGACCTCGGGGGCCTAAGATGAACGTCACGACGAAGCCGGTCGCGGCGCCCGCCGCGGTCACGACGCCCGCGCTGCTCGCGCCCATGCCC
>JAYRQX010000561.1:0-2427 GCA_041910415.1 Acetobacteraceae bacterium
CGTCGCGCGCCTCGCCATAGGGCGGCACGATGCGGCGCATGGCGACGACGACCGGGTCCACCTGGCTGCCGCCGATATCGTCACGCTCGGCCGTCAGCGTCGCGGGCAGCACGATGTCGGCATGGCGCGCCGAGGCCGTCCAGGCGCTTTCATGCACCACGACCGTCTCCGGCCGGCGGAAGGCGTCCCGCAGGCGCCGCAGGTCCTGGTGGTGATGGAAGGGATTGCCGCCCGCCCAGTACACCAGCCGGATGTCCGGGTAGGTCAGGCGCTGGCCGTTGTACTCATAGCCCTGCCCCGGCCCCAGCAGCATGTCGGAAATCCGCGCCACGGGAATGAACGCGCCGACGCCGTTCCGCCCCTGCGGCAGGGAGGGCAGCGAGGCGAGGTTCTGATGCCGCCCCGTATGCCCGAGCGCGCCCAGCGCATAGCCGA
Source organism: Acetobacteraceae bacterium (assembly GCA_041910415.1). GTDB lineage: Bacteria > Pseudomonadota > Alphaproteobacteria > Acetobacterales > Acetobacteraceae > JAYRQX01. The sequence continues at coordinate 436 of JAYRQX010000561.1, forward strand.
AGCCGCCGCCGGGCAGGCCGATCTGGCCGAGGATCGCGGCGAGCACGGCACCCATCCACACGGGCTGCTCGCCATGTTCGGCGCGCTGGAGGGAATGCGAGACGGTCACCAGCACCCGCTTCCCGGGCAGCGAGCGCGCCAGCGCCTCGATCCGCTCCGCCTTCACGCCGCAGATCGGCGCGGCCCAGGCGGCATCCTTCGGCCGGCCGTCGCTGCGGCCCATCAGATAGGGCTCGAACCTCTCCCAGCCCACGCAGAAGCGCGCCAGGAATTTTTGATCGTGTGCGCCGTCGCTGACGAGGGTGTACGCGATCGCCAGCATCAGCGCGGTGTCGGTGTTGGGCGTGATGGAGAGCCACTCTGCCTGCGCTTCCTCGGGCAGATCGGAGGCGAGCGGGCCAACCAACAAAAAACGCGCGCCGCGATCCGCGGCCTGCCGCATCGCGCCGCGCTCGATATGCTGGCTGATGCCGCCAGCGCCCACCATGCTGTTCTTCAGCGCCATGCCGCCGAAGGCGAGGATCACCTCGCTGTGCTCGGCGACCGACTGCCAGGTGACGGCGCGGCGGGAGAGCATCTCCATCGGCCCCATCACGTATGGCAGCAGCACGCCCGATGCGCCGGCGCTGTAGCTGTTGACGGACCGCACATAGCCGCCGAGCGCGATGTTCAGGAAGCGGTGCACCTGGCTCTGCGCATGGTGAAAGCGCCCGGCGCTCGACCAGCCGTAGGAGCCGCCGAAGATCGCGCCCGCGCCATGCGCATCGCGCACCCGCAGCAGCTCGGCTGCGAGCCGGTCCAGCACCTCGTCCCAGGGGAGCGCCACGTAGTCGTCGCAGCCGCGGCGGTCATCGGGGCCCGGGCCGCGGTCCAGCCAGCCGCGGCGGACCATGGGTCGCGCGACGCGGACCGGGTGGCTCAGCGCATCGGGCAGGTTCCCGATGGCCGGGCTGGGGTCGGGGTCGCGCGGATCGGCGCGCACCTCCAGCCTCCCATCCTTCATCCGGGCGTGAAACAGGCCCCAATGGGCGCTGTGGAGCTGCCAGTCGGTGTCGGTTGCCATGGGCGCAGTCTGGCATGCGAAGCCGGCATTTCGCCATCCGTCCTGGATGGGGCTATGGGGTGCGCCCCTGTTGTCAGACTGTTCCGCCCCCGATGCCCTTCCCCGACCTCCCCGCCCCCCTCGCCCGTGCGCTGGCCGCGCGCGGCTATGCCGAGCCCACGCCCGTCCAGGCCGCGGTACTGGAGGCGAGCACGGGTGGGCCGGACCTGCTCGTCTCGGCCCAGACCGGGTCGGGCAAGACCGTCGCCTTCGGGCTCGCCTTCGCGCCGCAATTGCTGGAACGGCAGGACGGCGCGCCCGGCCTCCCCCGCGCCCTCGTCATCGCGCCGACGCGCGAGCTCGCGCTGCAGGTCCGGGGCGAGCTCGAATGGCTCTATGCCGAAGCCGGGGCCCGGGTCGTGCCCTGCGTGGGCGGCACCGACATGCGGCGCGAGATCCGCCAGCTGCAGAACGGCGCCGAAGTGGTGGTCGGCACGCCGGGGCGCCTGCGGGACCATCTGGAACGCGGCAGCCTCGACCTCTCCGCGCTCCGCGTCGTCGTGCTCGACGAGGCGGACGAGATGCTGGACATGGGCTTCCGCGACGAGCTGGAAGCGATCCTGGACGTCACGCCGGCGGAGCGGCGCACGCTGCTCTTCTCGGCCACCATTCCGCGCGAGATCGCGTCCCTCGCCAGGCGCTACCAGCGCGATGCGCTGCGCGTCGCGGTCGGCGCCGGCGAGGGCGGCGCGCATGGCGACATCGAATACCAGGCGATCGCCGTCGCGCCGCGGGAGATGGAGCACGCCTTGGTCAACGTGCTGCGCTGGCACGACCAGCGCGCCATCGTCTTCTGCGCGACGCGCGCCGCCGTGGCGCGGCTGCACGGCAACCTCACGGAGCGCGGCTTCAACGCCGTGGCGCTCTCCGGCGAGCTCACCCAGGCCGAG
>JAYRQX010000562.1:0-2217 GCA_041910415.1 Acetobacteraceae bacterium
CGCCGGCGCCGAGCAGCACGGCCGGTCCGGCCTCGGCGTGCCAGCCGGGGGCGGCGTCGAGAATATTCTCGAGGAAGCCGAAACCGTCCGTGTTGCTGCCGGTGATCTTCCCATCCGCGAAGACCAGCGTGTTCACCGCCCCCGCGCGCGCCGCCGTCCGGTCCACCGTGTCGCAGACGGCGAAGGCGGCTTCCTTGTGGGGGATGGTCACGTTGGCGCCCGCGAAGCCGAGATCGGCCAGCGCCCGGACCGCCGTCGCAAAGCGGTCGGGGTGCACGGGCAGCGGAATGTAGGCGCCGTCCACCCCGTGGCGTTCCAGCCAGAAGCCGTGCAGCCGCGGCGAGCGGGAATGGGAGACGGGCCAGCCGAGAATGCCGGCGCGGCGCGCATGGCCGGTGAGGATGGGCATGACGGGAGAAAGCCGTGGCGGGGGGATACGGTCAAGAGGAAGGGCGGGGGAGAGAACTCCCCCGCGCCCCCTCCTTTTTCTGGGAGTTATTGTCCGGCGAGCAGGTGGATGTGGTGCGATACCAGCCCGCGCGCCTCGGCGGCCTGCACGCGCGCCAGGGCGGCCAGGTCGCGCGCCGTCGGCAGGCTTTGCGCGATACGCCAGCCGATGAGATAGGCGCTGCGCGACGGGAATTCGCCGCCGCCGCCGTAGTTGAGGAACCGGCTGCGCGGCGCGCCCACGGTCTCGTCGAGCAGCGGCAGCAACGCCACCGCGATGCGCCGGATCAACGCCTCATCGGCCTGCGCCAGCGCGCGCTCCCCCAGCAACACTGTCGTCGCATCGGCCTGCGGATAGAGCACCGCGCTCGCCTGCACGGCGAGTCCTTCCTTCCACACCCCGAGCCAGAGCGGATCGCCACCCGGCAGGATCAGCGTCGGGTTCACCTGATGGTGGTAGAGATGGAAGCAGTCATGCGCGAGCAGCACGCCAAGATCGGCCCCGAAGCGCACCACGCCATCCAGCCCGACGAACAACCTGACATGGTCGCCGACCGCGCGCACGCGCGCGTCGAAGTTCAGGAAGGAGACGAAGATCGTGACCGGTGTCGCGCGATCGAAGTCCGGCAGCGCCGCCGCGAAACGCGCCGCATGAACCGCCCAGATCCGCGGAAAGTCCGCCGAGAGCTGCCGCACGGCCGGCGCCATTGGATCGAACACCGCCAGCCAGCGACCGAGATCGACGCGGCCGACGCCGGCATCGCGATAGGCCGCGACATGCGGCATGACGTAGCCCGCCACCAGCGCGCGGCCGCGATCGTCGAAGGACCCCTCGCGCGCGGCGTCATAGGCGCGCCAGAAATCCGGCATGAGATCGACGGCATCGGCGCGGATGGCGCGAGGCGACAGCAGGGCGGACGCGGCGGGCACCGCCACAAGCGCCCGCCGCGGCAGAGCAACTCGCTCCACCGCGGCGCCCCCTACTCCGCCGCTGCCGGCACCGCGGCCGTCTTCTCCGCCTCCGGCGCGCTTGCCCACAACTCGGGCTGCAATTCCTCCCGCCGGTTCGGGAAGGCAAGCGCGCAGATCAGCGTGACCACGCCGACCGCCGCCAGCACGATCATCGCCAGCGACAGGTTCCCCGTCGCCTCATGCAGGAAGCCCACCAGCGGGGAGGCGATCGCAGCCCCCAGGAAGCCCACAGTGAAGCGGATGGAATAGAGCTTCGCGCGCAGCGCCGGCGCGATGTAGCGCGCCGTCATCGTCTCGTTCACCGTCACCTGGCCGAAGATGGAGGCGGCGACGATGCCGGCCACCGGCAGCACCAGCCAGCCCTGCAGGAAAGACAGCGACAGCAGCGCCGGCACCAGCACGAAGGCAAGCGGCATGAAGACGGTCTTCAGCGTGTTGCGGTCGATCAGGTGGCCGACCGTGAACTGCGTCAGCCCGCCGCAGATCGTGGCCAGGAAGGCGAGCATGCCGACCACGGGCAGCAGGTCCGGGCTGTTCGCCAGCCGCTCCTCCATCAGCTTCGGCAGCAGCAGGGTGAAGGCGTTGAACACCAGGCCGGACACCGCCGCGATCGACATCAGTACGATGACCGCGCGCCGCACCACGGCGGGCGGGATCGGCGTGAAGGGCTTCTGTGCCTTCTTGTCCGTGTGCTTGTCGAAATCGGGCTCGCGCGCATAGAGCACGCCGACGGCCATGCAGAGCAGGCCCGGCACCAGGAAGGCCCAGCGCCAGCCCATGCCGGCGGCGAGGAAGGCG
>JAYRQX010000563.1:0-5720 GCA_041910415.1 Acetobacteraceae bacterium
CAGGGCGCCCGCCAGCAGCAGCATGCGAAGTCCGCCGGGCGCCGTCACACCGTCAGCACCCCGTAGCCATAGGTGATGCCCGCGCTGCCGACGAGGAAGCAGACGCGGTCGCCATGCCTGGCACGGCCGCTGCGGAAGGCATGGTCGAGAGCGACGGGCATGGACATGGAGACGTTGTTGCCGAACTCGGCATGCGTGCACAGCCATTTCGCGACGGGGATGCCGAGCGCGCGGCGCATCACCTCCCCGGCCCGGTCGCTGGCGGCGTGCAGGATGAAGAGGTCGAACTCGTCCGGCCCATGGCGGGCAAGGCGTTCCTTCATCACGCCGTAGAGCTCCTGCCCCACGCGGGTGAAGAGACGCTCGGCATGGGAGAGGAAGCGGCCGGGCTCCGGCGCCGCTTCACCCGCCGGCGTGAAGGCCGCGACGGCCGGGAGCGGCAGCATGCAGACGTTCAGGAGCGAGCCGTCCGAGCGCAGCACGATCTCGGGCGGGGGCGTGATGTCGGCTTCGACGACCATGGCGGTCGCGGCCTCCCCCAGCGTGAAGCCTGCCAGGTGCTCGTCCCCGAAATCCGTCTCGGAATCGGGCGGCAGCAGCGAGTCCTGCAACCCGGCCTCGACGCCGAGGATGATGGCGTTGCGGTAGCGGCCGGTGCGCAGCAGCGAATCCGCGACCTCGACCGCGCGCATCCAGCCCGCGCAGGCTTCCAGCACGTCGAAGCAGGAGGCGCGGCGCGCGCCGATCATCTCCTGCGCCGCGGCGGCGGAGGAGGGCTCCAGCCAGCCGCGGGCGACGCTGCAATAGATGACGAGTTCGACCTGATCGGCGCCGAGGCCGGATTCGGCCAGCGCCCGCCGGGCCGCATCCTGGAGGAGAGCGGCCGCATAGCCCGGCTCGGGCGGATAGTGCAGGAAGCGCTCCCGGGTCCCCGCCCTGCCGAACAGCTTGCGGAGCCGCTTGCCGAGGGCGCGGCGGCGGTCTTCCGGCACGCCCGTCCTCGCCTGATGGCGGTCCAGCTCGGCCAGGAAGCCGTCATTGTCGAAATGCCGTCCTGGCATGGCGGCGGCGAGGGAGAGGATCTTCAAGGGCGCGGGACTTCGGTCAGGGGGCGGCGACGCGGACGGGGGCGGCTCGACGCGGGACTTAGCCGCCCGCCCGCGCGAGCGCGAGTCCCTCGGGCCGCAGCGCCTCGCCGCGCAGGATGGCACGTTCCCCGGGGCTCGCCATGGCGCGGTCCCAGCGGTCCAGATGCGGCTGCATCACGCGGAACCAGAGCGGCGGGACCAGGGCGATGACCGACATCAGGCCGGTGTTGAACGGGTAGGTCGCGGCGCCATCGACCATGCGCAACGCCCAGTAGGGCGTGGCGGCCGAGGCGTGGTGGTGGGAATGGCGCTGGCCGTTGATCATGGCACCGGTCGAGAAGAAGAGCGGTGCGTTCCAGGAATGGCGTGGTCGCACCGGCTCGCCAGGCACACGGACCAGGCCGTAGTGGAGCACGTAGTTCGTCAGCTCGATCACCGCCACGGCGACGAGGCCGGAGGCGAGGATGGCGAGCAGCGCCTCAACCCCGCCGACCGCCCAGGCGAAGGCCAGCATCGCGAGCATCATCGCCACGGCCTCCAGGAACCGGTTGGCGCGGGAGAGCACGGGCCGTCCGGCGCGGCGGAGCCGCGCGGCCTCATGCAGTGCCGCATGACGCCAGGCGAAGACGGCGCTGATGGCCATGAAACGCCAGAATCCCTGGCCGCGCGGGGCGGTTGAGCGATCGCGCGGCGTGCCGACATGCACGTGATGGCCATGGATATGCTCGATCGCGACGCCAGGATGGAGGCAGCGCGCGAGCACGAACTGCCCGGCGAGCCAGGCGGCGCGGCCGGGGCGGTGGATCAGCTCATGCGCGAAGGTGACCGCGGTGGCGCCGCTCAGCAGGCCCGAGGTGAAGACGAATCCGCCGAGCGAGACCCATCCGGGGTCCCCGGGCAGGCCGAGCATGCGCGCGGCGACGGCGCCCGCCGTCCCGGGCGCGGCGGCGGCCAGCACCAGCGCCAGGAACAGCAGCGCCACGAGCGGCGGGCCCGCCAGGATCAGGGCTTCGAGGAAGCGCCGGTTGGGGGCCCGCGTCTCGGCCCGGTACTCCGCCGCGCCGATGTCGGCGAACACGGCAATGGCGAGGAAGCACGCCGCGCCGAGCCAGGTCCAGAAGCCGCCCATCGGCAGGCTCGCCAGGGCGAGGAGACTCGCCGCGGGGATGGTCGCGAAGCGGAGCTGGGTCAGCATGGCCGGTCAGCCCGCCCCGGCAGGGGCAAGGCCAACGCAAAGGGCGCATGTCGCGGACATGCGCCCCGATACAAAAGCGATGGCTTACGAAGCAATGGAAGGCGGGACAGGCCGCGCGGCGCAAGCCGGGCCGGCTACTGGCAGGCCAGGCATTCCTCGTAGTTGTTGCCGTTGCCGGCCGATGCCGCAGCGACCAGCGGGAGCTGGCCCTGCGCCGCATCATTCGCCGGCACATGGGCAGCCATGATGTCGCCCTGCCCCGTCACCTTCTCGCTGATGGTGTCGGCGCGCTGGATGGAGAGCGAGCGGCAGTAATAGAGCGACTTCACACCCTTCTTCCACGCGGACATGTGGATCTGGTGGAGGTCCCGCTTGTGCACATTGGCGGGCAGGAAGAGGTTCACCGACTGTGACTGGCAGATATAGGGCGTGCGGTCGGCCGCGTGCTCCACGACCCAGCGCTGGTCGAGCTCGAAGGCCGTCTTGAAGATGTCCTTCTCCTGCTGCGTCAGGAAGTCCAGGTGCTGGACCGAGCCCTTGGTGACCGTGATCGAGGTCCAGGTGTCCTCGTCGTCCCGCCCGTGCTTGGCCAGCACCTTGGCCAGGTACGGGTTGCGCACGATGAAGGAGCCCGAGAGCGTCTTGTGGTTGTAGACATTGGCCGCGATCGGCTCGATCCCCGGGCTCGCGCCGCCGCAGATGATGGAGATCGACGCCGTCGGCGCGATCGCCATCTTGTTCGAGAAACGCTCCATGAAGCCGTATTCGGCGGCGTCCGGGCACGGCCCGCGCTCCTCCGCCAGCAGGCGGGAGGCCGCGTCGGCCTGTTCGCGGACATGCTTGAACATCCGCTTGTTCCAGACCTTCGCGACGACGGATTCGAAGGGCACGTTCATCTTCTGCAGGAAGGAGTGGAAGCCCATCACGCCGAGGCCGACGGAGCGTTCCCGCATGGCGCTGTACTTCGCCCGCGCCATCGAATCGGGCGCGGTGTCGATGAAGGACTGCAGCACGTTGTCGAGGAACCGCATCACGTCGGGGATGAAGTTCGGATCGTCCTTCCACTCGAACCAGGTCTCGCAGTTGAGCGAGGAGAGGCAGCAGACCGCCGTGCGCTCCTCCCCATGCTGGTCGATGCCGGTCGGCAGCGTGATTTCCGAACAGAGGTTGGAGGTCTTGACCTCGAGGCCCGCGAGCTTGTGGTGCTCGGGCCGCGCGCGGTTCACATGATCGGAGTAGATGATGTAGGGCTCGCCGGTCTCGATGCGGGCCGTCAGGATGCGGATCCAGAGCTGGCGGGCGGAGACCTTGCGCATCAGCGCGCCGTCCTTCGGCGAAACGAGCGCCCATTCCTCGTCGTTCTGCACCGCGCGCATGAAGGCATCGGGGATGAGGATGCCGTGGTGCAGGTTCAGCGCCTTGCGGTTCGGGTCACCGCCCGTCGGGCGGCGCATCTCCAGGAATTCCTCGATCTCCGGGTGGTTCGCCGGGATGTAGCAGGCGGCCGAGCCGCGCCGCAGCGAGCCCTGGCTGATCGCGAGCGTCAGGCTGTCCATCACCCGGATGAAGGGGATGACGCCCGAGGTCTTGCCGTTGCGGCCGACCTTCTCGCCGATCCCGCGCAGATTGCCCCAGTAGGAGCCGATGCCGCCCCCCTTGGCGGCGAGCCAGACATTCTCGTTCCACAGGCCCACGATGCCTTCCAGGCTGTCGGAGGCCTCGTTCAGGAAGCAGGAGATCGGCAGGCCGCGCGTGGTGCCGCCATTGGACAGCACCGGCGTCGCCGGCATGAACCAGAGCCGCGAGATGTAGTCGTAGATCCGCTGCGCATGGGCGGCGTCGTCGCCATAGGCCGACGCCACGCGGGCAAAGAGATCCTGATAGGACTCGCCCGGCAGCAGGTAGCGGTCGCCGAGCGTCGCCTTGCCGAAATCCGTCAGCAGCGAATCGCGCGCACGGTCCACGCGGACCTGGCCATGGCCCTCAAGCTGGACTGCATCAAACACGCCTCTATCCCCCGGTAGTTCCCCCAACCGGAGGAATCATGCCCTCAGCCCGGGCGGGGCTACAAGATGTAGTCTTGCCACACCCGGCGCGCTACCAAATCGGGTGCCGGATTCAGGGCTTGCATTATGTCAGACTCGTGACCGGCCCGACAATGTTCCTTGTTTGTTTGTTATTGCGCCGCATCATCCACAGCCCTGGCCAGGCCGCCCGGCGCGCGCGATGCTCCCCGCACCACCAGGGAACATGCCGCGTCCATGGCCACCATCCTGCTCATCCACGGCGCCTACCTGGGCGGCTGGTCCTGGAAGCATGTCGCGGCCGCGCTCCGCGCGCAGGGTCACCACGTCCTCGCCCCCACCCTCGAAGGCTGCGCCGAGCGTGCCTATGAGCTCCGCCCCGGCATCACGGCGGAGACCCATGCGGCGGAACTCGCGGGGCTGCTCTTCCACGAGGATCTCACCAACGTCATCGCCGTCGGCACCTCCACGGGCGGCATGGTGAGGGCGCGCCTGGCGGAGATCGCGCGCGAGAGGCTGCGGCGGCTCGTCTTCGCCGATGCGCTCGCGCTGCGGCATGGGGAGAAGCTGTCGGATTTCCTGCAGCGGCCGAAGGCGATCAACACCGCGCTGTCCACCGTGCCCGCACGCGAGGATGCGGAGGGCCGGCTCTTCGCCGAGATGGACCCCGCGCTCCGCGCCTGGACGCTCGCGCGCATGGCGCCGCATCCGATCGCGGCCATGGAGGGGCCGGTCGTGCTGCCGGATTTCTGGTCCTCCTCCTGGCCCAACACCGCCGTCATCGCCTGCACGCGCTCGACCAACCCGCCGCTCTCCCACCAGCGCCGCATCGCCGATGCCTTCGGTGCCTCCTGGGCCGAGATCGAGACCGGGCATTACCCGTTCCTGACCGAGCCCGCGGCGCTGGCCCGGCTGATCATGGCCCCCGATGCGCCCTGAACCCTTTCATCGCCCGGACCCGCAGGCCGGCCCAGGGATCGCCGCCCACCCCCGCCACGCCACGGAAGGATTGCCCATGACCACGACCCGCCGCCTCGCGCTCGCTTTGGCACCCCTCGCCTTCGGCGCGATCGCGCAGGCCCAGACCACGCCTGCCATCATGCTCTTCCAGGTCACGGGCCTGCGCGACGACATCGTCATCGGCCTGACGCCCGCCGAACTCGCGGCCATGGGCACGGGGCCGGAGGCCGAGCGCATCGCGAAGCGCCTGGTCGAGCAGGGCCAGGTCGGCGCCTGGCGCTACGTGGTCGGCCGTGCGCCGGATGGCTCCACGCGGCTCGGCGCCACCGGGCGCATCGCGATCCTGCGCAACGAATCGCTCAGGATCGAACCCTACCGCGCCGCCCTTCCGGTCGCCCCGCCCCCGGCGAACTGATAACTGCGGCACGAGGCTTTGACTCGTGCCGAGGCCGC
>JAYRQX010000564.1:0-9557 GCA_041910415.1 Acetobacteraceae bacterium
CCGATATCAGACTGGCCGGCGGCCGCTCGGCGTCAGCCGCAGCATCCCCGCAAGCAGCAGGCAGCCGCCGAAGGCCAGGAATCCGGCCAGGAATCCCAGGCCGTTCAGCCCGAGCACCGGCAGCGTCGCCGCCGTGAGAGCGCAGCCGACCGCGACCAGGAAGAGCGAACCAAACGGATAGGGCACCGGCGCCCGGCGCAGCGAGAGCGTGACGAACGCCGCCATGCGCAGCGTCTGCGCCAGGAGGGTGGCCGCGATGGCGCCCGCCACACCGAAGCGCGGGATCAGCATGCCGTAGAGGACAAGCGCGAGGAGGGCCGCACCGATGTTCACGCTGCCGGCGGTGGCGCCGCTGTGCCCGACATAGCACCCCGCGTTCAGCATGATGCCGAACGTCTGGATGGCAAGCGCCGCCGCCATCCAGGGGATCAGCAGCGTCGCCGCGTGATACCCCGCCGGCGTCAATCCGAGCACGAGCAGGGGCCCGAGCACGGCCGCCGCCGCCGCGCACACCAGGCCGAGCGCGGCACCAAAGCCGGCGAGCCGCGCCGTCCTGGCGACGCCGTTCTCCTCCCGCAGCACGGCCAGCCGCCGCGGATACCACCAGAGATCGAAAGGCTGCGTCGCGAGCGATGCGATCAGCGCCATCCTGGCGGCGAGCGCATAGATCCCGAGTTCGGCCGTCGGCACGTGTCCCGCGAGAAACCAGAGATCGGCGCTGGCGAAGACGAAGACCGCAACGCCGCTCGGGGTCAGCGGCAGGCCGAACATCAGCAGCGGCTTCCATCGCGCAGGCGCCAGGGCAATGCCGCCGCCGCGCATCAGGGGAATTGCGAGCAGCAGGGCGACGAGCAGGCTGGCCGTCGCCCCCGCGGCCAGCACGCCCGCCACGCCGAAGCCCGCCCAGAGCAGCAGCGCCGCGAGGGCGAGGTGCAGCAGCATGCGACCGACGGTCAGCATCGCCCAGCGGCGCGCCCGGTTGCGCATGCGGATCAGACCGAGCTGCACGTTGTTCGTCACCTCGGCCGCCATGAGGAGTCCGGCCAGCGCCATCTCCTGCGCGCTCGCCGCGACCGGCATGATCCCCGCCAGGACAGGCGCGGCGGCCAGGGACAGCAGAAGGATCGCGCCGGCGACGACGAAGCCGAGGCCGCTCACATCCGCCGCCGCCCGCTCCCCCTCGGCCCCCGGCGCGGAGCCGAAGCGGAACAGGGTTTCCAGCAGCCAAGTCGAGCCGATCAGGACGCCGGCGGAGACGATGCTCGAGAGGAACTCCAGCCGGCCGAATTCGGGCGGGGGCAGGACATGCGTCACCAGCGGCAGCAGCACGAATCCCGTGGAGCGTGAGAGCGCGAGGCCGAGGGCATAGAGGCCCGCCTGCCGGAAGGCACCGTCGCGCGCGGGCGCGGACCGGGCGGCGGCGCTCAAGATCGGGGTGGGTGGCGGATCGGGCCCACCTCAGGCGATCTCCCGCTCCTCACGCAGCGCACGCAGGCTGCCGCGGAAGGCTTCGAGCGTGCGGTCGAGCTCGCCCTCCCCATGCGCGGCCGAGCACGGTCCGCCCGGCCATGGGGAAAAATCCACGCCGCGCGTGCGCATCGCGAGCAGCAGCTTGGTGACGGCCTGGTAGCCACGGGGGATCTTGAGATCCGCATAGCCCATCGAGAGCGGATCGAAGCGCCCCGGGCCGACCGGCAGGTTCTTCGGGTTGACAAAGATGTGGATGCCCGTGTGCGTGCCATGCACCGCCCAGTTCACGTCGAGCTCCGCCAGCACGTCGTTCATGCCGGCGCGCAGCCTGGCCGCGTAGGCGTGGGTCCGCTCCAGCGCATCGGTGTCGCGGATGATCTCGAGCGTCGCGATGCCCGCGGCCGCGGACAGCGGGTTGGCGTTGTAGGTGCCCTGGTGCGGGATCTTCTCCATGTTGCGCGCCGCGGCCCGTTCGGGGTCCAGCAGTTCGAGCAGGTCGCGCCGGCCGACGACGCAGCCGCCCGGCAGCCCGCCGGCCAGGATCTTCGCCAGCGTCGTCAGATCGGGCGTGATCCCCAGTGCTTCCTGTGCGCCGCCACGGGCCACGCGGAAGCCGGTCACGACCTCGTCGAAGATGAGCACGATGCCGCGCTTCGCCGTCTCGGTGCGCAGCAGGCGGACGTAGTCCGGCCGCAGCGGGACCTGGCCATAGGTGGAGCCGGTCGGTTCCAGGATGGCGGCGGCGATGTCGTCGCCCTGCTCACCGAGCACGGCCAGAAGGCCCGCATCGTCGTTCGGGTCCGCCAGGACGATGTTTTCGCTGAGCGCTTCGAGCACGCCGGGCGTCGGCGTGCCGTCGAAGTGATTGGTGACGCCGAAGGCCATGTGGTCGTGCCAGCCATGGAAATGGCCGCGCAGGCGGAGCAGCTTGCTGCGCTCCGTTGCCGCGCGGGCGACACGCAGCGCCATCAACGTCGCCTCGGTACCGGAGTTGGTGAAGCGCAGCATTTCCGCGCTCGGCACCATGGACTGCACCAGCTCGCCCCAGCGGTTCTCCAGCGCATGGTTGGCGCCGTAATGCGTGCCCTTGGCGAGCTGCTCCGCCACGCGGGCCGACACGACGGGATGCGCGTGACCCAGGATCAGCGCGCCGTGTCCGCCGGCGTAGTCCACATACTCGTTGCCATCCACGTCCCATTTCCGCGCGCCGGCGGCATGGGCGACCGAGATCGGGTGCGGGCGGACATAGCGCGTGTCGTGCGTGACGCCGCCGGGGAACAGCTTCTGCGCCTGCTCATAGGCCGCGGCGCTGCCGGGCGTGTGGGCGATGAAGCCGGCGATGATCGGGGAGTTCGTGATGACGTTCATCGGGGCCGCCTCGTCTGCTGGCTGGGTGCGGGCAGCGTGGCGCGGCCCGTTCCGCTTGGCAACGGAGCAGGGATCAGGGGAGCGGGCGGATCGGCTGGACCAGGAGGCGGTCAAGCCGTTGCTGGTCCGGGTCCCGGAAATGCGCGACGCCGATGACCATGCCCTGATGGCCCCGGATGGGCTGGTCGCGGTAGGTGCCGAACAGGCGGTCCCACCAGGGCAGGCAGAAGCCGAAGACGCTGTCCGTTTCCTCGCGGATTTCCGAATGGTGCGTGCGATGCATGTCGGGTGTGACGAGCACGAGGCGAAGCCGGCGATCGAGCCCCGGCGGCAGAGCGAGGTTCGCGTGGTTGAACAGCGCGGTCGCGTTCAGCAGCACCTCGAACAGCAGCACGGCCTCAGGCGGCGCGCCGAGGGCGACGGCGAAGGCGGCCTTGATGGCGACGGACAGGAGAATCTCGACGGGGTGGAAGCGGAGCCCCGAGGAGGCGTCGAGTTCCGGATCGGCGTGGTGGACCCGGTGCAGGCGCCAGAGCAGCGGCACGGCGTGGAAGACGCGATGCTGCCAGTAGATCAGCAGGTCGAAGAGAATGACGGCGAGCGGCAGCGCCAGCCAGAACGGCAGCCCCAGCGCGGGGAACAGGCCGAGGCCGCGCGTCTCGGCCCAGAGTGCCGCGCCTACCGCGCCGAGCGGGGCGACCAGGCGGACAAGCAGCGCGGAGAGGGCAACGAGGCCGAGATTATGCGGCCAGCGGCGCCAGGCCAGGCGTTGGGCCCGGCGCGGAAAGGCATGCTCCAGCGCCATCATGGCCGCGAGGACGAGAGCGAAGGCGCCGAGGCGGATCAGGGGTTCATGAGCCAGCACGCGCCTCACATGAGGCGCGCGCCGTCAGGCCGCAAGCCTCAGGAGTTCGGCCCGCGATCCATGGAATAGGGCTGCCAGCGCCGCAGCCCCGAACCCGGCAGGACCGTGGGGTTCACGCAGGAGAGCGGCCATTTGCCCTGCAGCACCAGCGCGATCTCCTGCCCCACGCGGCGCTTGCGCGCGGGGTCGAAGCGCGCGGAGGCCGAGGCGTTGTGGGGCGAGAGGATGACCTGCTTCATCTGGTGCAGCGGATTGTCCTGCCGCGTCGGCTCGGTCTCGAAGACATCGAGCCCGGCGGAGGCGAACCAGCCTTCCTGCAACGCCTGGATCAGGTCCTTCTCCACGACCGTCGGGCCGCGGCCTGTGTTGATGAAGATCGCGGTCTTCTTCATCTGGCGGAAATGCTTCGCGCACAGCCATCCGCGCGTCTCGGCCGTGTCCGGCGCGTGCATGGAGACGAAGTCGCTGGTGCCGAGAAGCTCCGAGAGGCTCGCGGGTTCTACGCCGTGCTCGGACATCAGCATCTCCTGCACGAAGGGATCATAGGCCTTCACATGCAGGCCGAAGGCTCTTGCTCGTTTCGCGACGGCGCGGGCGACACGCCCAAAGGAAATCAGGCCGAGGGTCAGCCCCATCAGGCGGGGGATCTTCAGCAACTGCGGGCGGCCTTCGCCCCAGCGGCCCTCGCGCACCATGCGGTCCTGTTAGAAGGCGCGACGATGCGTGGCCAGCAGCAGCATCATGGCATGGTCGGCCACCTCCTCGATGAAGGTGTCGGGGCAGTTGGTGACCGGGATGCCTTTCGCGGTGGCCGCGGCGACGTCCACATAATCCACGCCGACCGAGCCGAGCGCGATGATCCTGGCCTTGGAGGCGGCCTCGATCATGCCGCGGGTGAACTTCATGCCCTTGGCGTAGATCGCGTCGGCCCGGGGCGCGGCCTCGATGAAGGCCAGCTCCTTCGCCTCGCATTCGACGATCTCGGCGCCCATGCCTTCGAGCGCCTCCATCTCGTAGTCGTAGCCGCCGCCGCCGGTCGTGAAGCTCGCGGCCGCGGGCGTGAGGATGGTGAATTTGGCCACTGTCGTCGGTTCCCCTGGGGTTGGTTCAGCCCTGCGGCGGGCGTGCGCGCACCGCGGCCTCGTTGACCTCGACGCCCCAGCCGGGCGCGGTCGGCAGCACGAGGGCGCCGTCCCTGACCGTGGGCGGGTTGACAAAGAATTCGTCGCGCCAGGCGACGCTGTCGATGTCGATCTCCATGATGCGGAAATTCGGGATCGAGGCGCAGAAATGCGCGGAGATCGCCGATGACAGGTGACCGTAGAAATTGTGCGGCGCGCAGTTGATCTCCCAGGCATCGCACAGGGATGCGATCTTCACGCTCTCGCCGAGGCCGTTCCAGACCACGTCCACGATGCCGACATCCATGGCATAGGCTTCGACATAGGGGCGGAAGTCGCGCCGGCCGTGCAGCGTCTCGCAGGAGGCGATGGGGCAGGGCGCGCGGCGGCGGATCTCTGCCAGCGCGGGCGCGTCGTCGGTGTCGATTTCGAGCCAGGTCAGGTTGTACGGCGCGACGGCTTCGGCCATGCGGACAAAACCTTCGGTGCGGAAATGGAAGTTGAGGTCGAGATGGATGTGCATCTCCGGCCCCACCGCGTCGCGGATGGCCTGCAGCTGCGCCTGCATCTCGGCCAGAACGGCGTTGTCCCAGTTGAGCTCCGGCCAGCCGGCGTGGCGGCCGAAGCCGGGCGCGAATTGGCCGAGCGAACCATCCTTGCCCACGCGCAGGATATTGGTCTTGAGACCCTTGAAACCGTGTGCCTTCACCTCGGCCGCGTGCTGCGCGAGCTGGTCGAGGGTGCGGATGCGCGGCATCTCGGCGCCGCGGCGGCCGCCGACGCGGTAGGTGCCGAAATGCGACCAGTAGACCGGGATGATCGAGCGGATCGGGCCGCCGAAGAGCGCGCAGACCGGCACGCCCGCTTCCTTGGCGCGGATGTCGAGCACGGCGTTCTCGATCGCCGCGATCGCCTGCTGGATGACGCCGCCGCGCGACTGCCGCGTCAGGACCTGGAGCTTGGCGACGATCAGCTCCGACGCGCGGGGATCCATGCCGGTGATGAGCGGTGCCAGTTCCTGGATCACGGCGGCGAGGCCAGGGCTTCCAAAACTTTCGTTGAATTCGGACCAGCCGACGATGCCATCGGCTGTCGCCATTCTGATGAACGAGAACATCCTCCAGCCGGCGTCGCAGCGGAGAATCTCCAGGCGCTCGATGCGCATCGCGCGGCTATTCCTTCACGGCCCCGGTGAGCGAGGAGACGTAATAGTCCACGAAGAACGAGTAGAAGATCGCGACGGGCAGCGAGCCCATCAGCGACCCCGCCATCAGCGCTCCCCAATTATAGACGTCGCCCGAGACCAGCTCCGTCAGGATCGCGACGGGCACGGTCTTGTTCTCGGAGGACTGGATGAAGGCGAGCGCGTAGATGAACTCGTTCCACGAAAGCGTGAAGCTGAAGATGCCGGCGCTGATCAGCCCCGGCACGGCGAGCGGCAGCGTGATCTGGCGCAGGATCTGCAGGCGCGTGGCGCCGTCGATCAGCGCGCATTCCTCGAGCTCATAGGGGATGGACTTGAAGTAGCCGATCAGCAGCCAGGTGCAGAACGGCACGAGGAAGGTCGGATAGACCAGGATCAGCGCCAGCGGCGTGTCGAACATGCCAAGGCGGAAGACCATGGTCGCGAGCGGGATGAACAGGATGGACGGCGGCACCAGATACGCCAGGTAGATCGCGAGCCCCACATACTGGCTGCCCCGGAAGCGCAGCCGCTGGATGGCATAGGCGCCGAGCGTGGACGCCAGCAGCGACAGGAAGGTCGCGCAGACCGCGACGATCATCGTGTTCCACAGCCAGCGCGGATAGGGCGTGTTGAAGAGCAGGTGCCTGATGTGCTCGATCGTCGGCGAGGTGATCCAGAAGGGGTTGTGCGCGTTGTAGTCGTAGAGTTCCGCGTTCGGTTTGAAGGCCGTGACGGCCATCCAGTAGAAGGGGAAGAGCAGGATGACCAGGAAGCAGGCCAGCGGCAGGTAGACCACCACCATGCGCCGTGCGCCGCTGTCCCAGGACAGGCGCTCCGGCGCGGCGGTGGCCGAGTTCGACTGCTGTGCGGTCGGGGGATCGTCGGTCGTGGCGCTCATGACGGCATCCCCCTCAATCGTTCGCCTCGCCCTGCTGCCACTTGCGGCGCGCGAGCGCGAAGTAGCTGAACAGCGTGGCGAAGACGAGGAACGGAACCATGGAGACGGCGATGGCAGCACCTTCGCCGAGCTGTCCGCCCGGGATGCCGCGCTGGAAGGCGAGCGTCGCGAGCAGGTGGGTGGAGTTCACCGGGCCGCCGCGGGTGATCGCGTAGACCAGCTGGAAATCCGTGAAGGTGAAGATGATGCTGAAGGTCATGACGATCGCCAGGATCGGCAGCAGCATCGGGAAGGTGATGTAGCGGAAGCGCTGCCAGCCCGAGGCGCCATCGAGCAGCGCGGCCTCGTAGAGCGAGGGCGAGATGGTCTGCAGCCCGGCGAGCAGTGAGATGGCCACGAAGGGAATGCCGCGCCAGATATTGGCGGCGATCAGCGAGAAGCGCGCCGGCCAGGCCGTGTTGATGAAATCCACATTGGTCGTGCGTAGCCCGGTCTCGATCAGGACCCAGGAGATGATCGAGAATTGCGGATTGTAGATCCACCAGAAGGCGACAGCGGAGAGCACCGTCGGCACGATCCAGGGCAGCAGGATGATGGCGCGCAGGAAGGACTTCATCGGCAGGTGGTTGTTCAGCAGCAGCGCGAGCCAGAGCCCGAGCCCGAACTTACCGACCGTCGCGACGCCCGTATAGAAGATGCTGTAGAAGATCGCGTTCCACCAGATCGGGTCCTCCAGCATGAACTCGAAATTCTCGAGTCCGACATAGACGCCCGACCGTCCGATCCGCGTATCGGTGAAGGCCAGCCAGATGCCGAGCCCGAGCGGGTAGGTCAGGAAGACCAGCAGTAGCCCAACCGCGGGCAGCAGGCAGAGCACGACCAGCAGCGGCTTCCAGTCGAGCAGCTTGGAGAACCAGCTCTGCTCGGTCTCTGGCCTGACCCAGCCATGGGTGACAGTGGCGGACATGGGCATGCTCCGGTTGATCCGGCGGCGCCTGCGCAGGCACCGCCGGAGTAGCAGCTGTCAGCGGCGGAAGATGCGGCGCGCGCGGCGGTCCGCCTCGCGCATCGCCGCTTCGGGCGTCGCCTGGCCGGAGGCGACCGAGGCGAACATCTGCACCAGCACATACTCGTTGTTGGCCTGGCCCGAGGCTTCCGAGAGCGGGCCACGATAGCCGTTCCAGAACTGGTTGTTCATGCTGTCGCGGAAGATCGCGATCTTCGGATCGCTGGTCCACACGGCGCTGTCCTTGTAGGCGTTCAGCGGATGCGCCCAGTAGCCGAGATTGGCGTTGAGCCAGGGCTCGTACTGCGGCAACTCCATGAGGAAGGACAGCAGCGCCTTGGCCGCATTCGGGAAGCGGCTGTGCTTGAACACCATGGCGTTCAGCGTGAGCGGCGCCGACGGCCAGGAATTCGCGACGCCGAGCGGCATGATGGAGTGCTCGGTGTCGTCGGCGATGGCGCGCGTCGCGGGGTCGTTCTTCAGCGCGAAGTAGAGCGACACGCCGTTCGACGTGACCCAGCAGGTGCTGGCTGCAAAGGCCTGGTTGTTGCTGATGTCGCCCCAGGAGACGGTGCCGCCATCCACGAAGGTCGGGTAGAGGTCCTTGAGGAAGTTCAGCGCGGCCAGCGTCTGCGGGCTGTTGATGGAAACGGCGCCCGCCGGGTCCGTGATGGACGCGCCATGCGACCACATCAGCCAGTTGGCGAAGCCGTTCCCGTCGCCCACCGCATTGCCGAGGGCGAAGCCGGCCGGCTTGTTGGCGCGGCGCAGGCGCCGGCACATTTCGAGGAAGCCGGCATGGTCCGACGGGGGGGTCTGGTAGCCGACCTCGTTGACGGCGGATTTGCGCCAGACCAGCGGGCCGGCGGTGCCGCCGAAGGGCAGGCCGATCCAGTTGTTGCTGTTGTGCCGCTTGCCGTATTTCTCGCCGACGAACATCCAGCCGCCGTATTTCCGGCCGAGATACTCCGCGACCTCGGTCACCTCGACGAGCTTGTCGGCGTAGATGGCCGGCGCCTCGTTGAAGCCGATGATGACATCGGGCCCCGCGCCGGTGTTCGCGGTCACGGCCGTCTGCTGGCTGATGTCCTCCCAGCCCACGAAATCGACGCGAACCTGCACGCCGGTCTGCTGCGTGAAGCGGGCGCAGTTCGCGCGGAACACCTCTTCGTCCGGCTGCACGAAGCGGACGGGGCGCAGCATGCGCAGCGTCGCGCCGTTCTCGATCGCGAGCCGCGGCGCGCTGACATTCGAAGCCGTCTGCACGCGGGACTGCGCCGAGGCCTGTTCCGATGCGCCGAGCGCGGCCGCGCCGGCGCCCGCCGCCAGGATGCTGCGCCGGGTGATGATATTGGCCATGACTTGGACTCCCTTCGGTTATGGTTGTGAGGATTCAGATCCGCTTGCCCGTCGCCGGATCGAACAGATGCACCAGCGACGTATCGGGACTGATGGGCAGGATATCGCCGGGCCCGGCCGCAACACGTTCGCGGAAAGCGCCGAGGATATGGGCTTCGCCGATCTTGAGCGCGACGACGGTCTCCGAGCCCGTGGGCTCCACCACGACGACCTGCGCCCGCAGGCCCTCGGGATCGAGGCGCAGATGCTCGGGCCGGACGCCGTAGATCACCGGACCATCCGGC
>JAYRQX010000565.1:0-1568 GCA_041910415.1 Acetobacteraceae bacterium
ACCCGCGCGGCGTCGCTCACCAGGAAATCGTCGCCCACCACCTGGATCTGCTTGCCGACGGCGCGCGTGAAGGCGGCGAAGCCCTCGGCATCGTCCTCGGCCAGGGGGTCCTCGATGGAGACGATGGGGTAGTCGCGGATCCAGCGCGTCAGCATCTCGATCATGCCGGCGGTATCCAACGCGCGCTTCTCCAGCCCCAACACGTAGCGGCCGTTCTTCCCGAACTCGGACGAGGCGATGTCGAGCGCGATGGCGACATCGCGGCCCGGCGCGAAGCCCGCCTTCTCGATGGCGCGCACCAGGGTTTCCAGCGCCTCCTCATTGGCGTTGAAGGCCGGCCACCAGCCGCCCTCATCGGCCACGCCCTGCAGCAGGCCGCGTTCCTTCATGATGGCGCCGGCGGCGCGGTAGACTTCCGCGGTGCGATCCAGCGCTTCCGCAAAATTCGCCGCGGACGGACAGACGACCAGAAAATCCTGGATGTCGATGCGCCGCCCGGCATGGGCGCCGCCGCCCAGGATCTGGATCTGCGGCAGGGGCAGCAGGGTCGCGTCGTCGCCGCCGAGATAGCGGAACAGCAGCTTGCCCTGGGCATGCGCCGCCGCATGCGCCGCGGCCATGGAGACGGCGAGCGTCGCATTGGCCCCCAGCCGCGACTTGTTCGGGGTGCCGTCCAAGGCAATCAGCTTCGCATCCAGCGCCGCCTGGTCCGCCGCATCCATGCCGATGACGGCGGGCGCGATCTCGGCGTTCACGGACGCGACCGCGCCCTTCACGTCATAGCCGCCGAAGGCCGCGCCGCCGTCGCGGCGGTCCAGCGCCTCGCCGCTCCCGGTGGAGGCGCCGGCGGGCGCGATCGCGATGCCGCGCGCGCCGCTCTTGAGCCGCACTTCCGCTTCCACCGTCGGTCGCCCACGGCTGTCCCACACGCGGCGGCCGATGACCTTCACGATCTCGCTGGCATTCATGCGGCCACTTCCTTCCCCCAGGCGGCGCGCAGGGCCGCGAGTTCATTCACGGGCGCCGCGATCAGCGGCCGTGCGATGCGGCGCACGCGATCCTTCTCGCCCTCGGCGGTCACGTACTCCGCCGGGCTCTTGCCGTCCACGCGGGCCAGGAAAAGGCCGGGCAGCAGCCGCGCGGCACGGCGTTCCAGCGCCGCGGCGGGCTCCCAGTCCACGCCGCCCAGATAGGTCGCCGCCAGAGCATCGAAGCAGGCCAGGAAGTCGCGCGACGCGCGCGGCGTCCACAGGCATTTCAGCAGCAGATGGTTCAGGCAGAAGGCGAGGTCGAAGGCCGGGTCGCCCCACCAGGCGCATTCGGCATCGAGGAAGACGGGGCCTTCCGGTCCGGCCAGGATGTTCTTGGGCGAGACGTCGCCATGCGCCAGCGCGCGCTTGGTCGCCGCGGTTTCCTCGACCACGGCGTGCAGCGCCATCGCGAGGTGGCCCACGAAGCGTAGACAGGGACTGCGCAGGCCGTAATGCCGAAGCTGGCGTGAAGGGATTGAGCCCCGAAAATCAGCCCGTTCCGTGGTGGCCGAGCAGGTATCACCGAGGCCAAAGCAC
>JAYRQX010000566.1:0-3187 GCA_041910415.1 Acetobacteraceae bacterium
GCGCATGCGCGATATCGGGGTCCGACATCGCGGGGTTGTCGCCCAAGATGTAGAGGCCACGGATCTCGCCGCGGTGGGCGGCATTCAGCGTCTCCACCGTCGTCAGGCCGGGCTCCGGCCGCAGCGCGTGCTGCCACAGCCCTTCCAGCTTCGCGCGATATGCCGCCTCGCCGGTGCGGTGGTAGTCCGGGAACATCATCGGGATCAGCCCGGCATCGGACGCGCCCTGCACGTTGTTCTGCCCGCGCAGGGGATGCAGCCCGGTGCCCGGCCGCCCGACATTGCCGCAGATCAGCGCCAGCGTGATCAGCGCGCGCGCATTCTCCGTCCCGTGCACGGATTGCGAGATGCCCATGCCCCACAGGATCAGCGCGGCGGGCGAAGCCGCGTAGAGACGCGCGCTGCGGCGGATCTGTTCCGCCGGCACGCCGCAGATCTTTTCCATGGTATCAGGCGCATAGGGCGCGACGTGGCGGCGCACATCGTCGAAGCCTTCCAGCCTGGCGGCAACGAAGCCCGCGTCGAACAGCCCTTCCGCGATGATCACGTGGATCATCGCGTTCAGCAGCGCCACGTCGCGGCCGGGGCGGAAGCGCAGCACCTCCTCGGCGAAGCGATCGAGCTGCGTCCCACGCGGGTCCGCGACGACCAGATGCACACCGCGCGCGGCGGCGTGTTTCAGGAAGGTCGCGGCGACGGGATGGTTCTCGGTCGGCCGCGCGCCGATGACGAAGATCAGCGCCGCGTCCTCGGCGGCCGAGAAGGGGGCGGTGACGGCCCCGCTGCCGACGCTTTCCAGCAGCGCGGTGACGGAGGCCGCATGGCAGAGCCGCGTGCAGTGGTCCACATTGTTCGTGCCGAAGCCGGTGCGGACCAGCTTCTGGAACAGATAGGCTTCCTCGTTCGATCCCTTGGCCGAGCCGAAGCCGGCGAGCGCATCGGGCCCCGCCGTGTCGCGGATCCGCAGCAGCCCACCGGCGGCGCGCGTCATCGCCTCCTCCCAGCTCGCCTCGCGGAATTTTTCGCGCGCGCGCGCGGGATGGTCGCAGTCGGTGGGATCCTTCGCCGCGCCGTCGCGGCGAACCAGCGGCCGGGTCAGCCGGTCCGGATGCGCCACGTAGTCGAAGCCGAAGCGGCCCTTCACGCAAAGGCGGTTCTGGTTCGCGGGGCCGTCCAGGCCCACCACCTCCTCGATCCGCCCATCGCGCACACGCAGCCCGATCTGGCAGCCGACGCCGCAATAGGGGCAGACGGTGTCCACCTGCCGCGCCGGCGCGGCAGTGCGGTGGCCGGCCTCGTCCACCACGCTCTTCGGCAGCAGCGCGCCGGTCGGGCAGGCCTGCACGCATTCGCCGCAGGCCACGCAGCTCGACGCACCCATGGGGTCGAGCAGGTCGAAGCTGACCGTCACCGCCATGCCGCGATGCGCGAGGCCGATGACGTCGTTGTGCTGCACCTCTCTGCACGCGCGCTCGCACAACCCGCAGGCGATGCAGGCATCGAGGTGCACGGCCATGGCGGGATGCGAGAGATCCGCCGCGGGCCGCGCCGCCTCGCGCGGGAAGCGCGATTCCGCCACCCCGAGCGCCTCCGCCCAGCGCGCGAAGCCGCCCTGCGCGTCGCGTGCGCCACCATCAGGCATGTCGGCCAGCAGCAGCTCGAACACCATCCGCCGGGCGTGCTGCGTGCGCGGCGTCGCGGTCCTCACCGCCATGCCCTCGCGTGGCGCACGGATGCAGGAGGCCGCGAGCACCCGCTCGCCCTCGATCTCCACCAGGCAGGCGCGGCAGTTGCCGTCGGGTCGGTAGCCCGGCGCCGGCTTGTGGCAGAGGTGCGGGATCTCCGTTCCCTGCCGCCGTGCGACATCCCAGATCGTCTCGCCCGCCCGCGCCTCGACCTCCGCGCCGTCGAGCAGGAAGCGCGTCATGGCACGGCATCCCTGGGAAAGTGGCGCAGCAGCGACAGCACCGGGTTCATCGCGGCCTGTCCCAGGCCGCAGATCGACCCATCCGCCATCGCCTGCGCGAGTTCCGTCAGCAATGCGCGGTCCCAGCGCGGCGCATCCAGCAGCCGTGCCGCCTTGGCGGTGCCGACGCGGCAGGGCGTGCATTGCCCGCAGCTCTCATCGCGGAAGAATCGCAGCAGGTTGCGCGCCGCCTCCGCCAGGTCGTCGCGGTCCGAAAGCACAACGACGGCGCCGGACCCCACGAAGCAGCCATGCTTTTCCAGTGAGCCGAAATGCAGCGGCAGGTCGGCCATCGTGGCCGGCAGGATGCCGCCCGAGGCGCCGCCCGGCAGGTAGGCCGCGAAGTGATGCCCCTCCGCCATGCCGCCGGCGAACTCCTCGATCAGCGCGCGCGCCGTGATGCCGTTGGGCGCGTCGTACACGCCGGGCCAGCGCACGCGGCCTGAGACGCTGAACAGCCGCCGTCCCTTCGCGCCATGCCGTCCCGCGGCGGCGAAGGCCGCCGGGGCGGTCAGCACTTCGGGCAACCACCACAGGGTTTCGACATTGTGGATCAGCGTCGGCTGGCCGAAGAGTCCCCGCTCACCCGGATAGGGCGGCTTGTGCCGGGGGTAGCCGCGCCGGCCTTCCAGGCTTTCCAGCAGCGCCGTCTCCTCGCCGCAGATATAGGCGCCGGCACCATGGCGCAGGTGGATCGGCACTGTGCTGATGCCGGACTGGTGCAGTTCCGCCAGCCGTGCCCGCATGCGGTCCGCGAGATGGACGTATTCGTCGCGCAGGTAGATCCAGCATTGCTCGGCCTCGATCGCATGGGCGGCGAGCAGCAATCCTTCCAGGAACCGCTGGGTCTGGCCTTCAAGGATGAAGCGATCCTTGAAAGTGCCGGGTTCGCCTTCATCGGCATTCACCACCAGGTGGCGCGGGCTGGGCTGTGCCATCACCGCGCGCCATTTGCGCGCGACCGGAAAGCCCGCCCCGCCCATCCCCTGCAACCCGGCGGTCTCCAGCGCCGCCAGCATCGCCTCCCGCGCCAGAGCGCCGCCACGCGCTGCGTGGAGTGCGGGCCAGTCCTCGATCCGCATCGCGATCGGCCGCGACGGCATGGGCGGCGCGGGGGCCACGCCGCCGGTGAAGGTCGCCGGCGTCGCATGGCCCTGGATGCGTCCGCCGACCAGATAGGCCGGCGCGGCTGCGCAGGCGCCGATGCAGGGCACCGGCACC
>JAYRQX010000567.1:0-3025 GCA_041910415.1 Acetobacteraceae bacterium
CGCCGGTGGCGGCACGATCGCCGAAGCGGCCCCCGTCGCGGCCCCGGAACGCGCCCAGCCGCAAAGCTTCCGCGAGGTCGTGGCACTGGCCGCCGGCGTGAAGCCGATGCTGCACGCGCATCTCGTCCACAGTGCGCATCTCGTGAAGTTCGCGCAGGGCCGGATCGAGCTCCGCCCCGGCCCCGACGCGCCGCGCGACATGGCCGCGCAACTGACGGAACTGCTCGCCGGGAAGACGGGACAGCGCTGGACCATCGCGCTGTCCAATGCCGAGGGCGAGCCGACGCTGGCCGCGCAAGGGCGCGCCGCGGACGCCGACCGCCGCGCCGTCGCCGCCAGCCACCCGCTGGTGCAGGCCATCATGCAGGCCTTCCCGGGTGCGATCATCGAGGCCGTGCGCGATGCGTCCACCGACTATTATGGCCTCGCCAGCGAAACTCCCGCCGCCCGCACCGCGGAGCGGGAGGAGGATGCCGACGGCGGCTGGCCCGAATTCGCCCCGCCCGAGGCCGAGCCCGCGGGCATGGACGACCAACCCAACGAAGACTGAGGCACACGCATGAAAAATCTCGGCAACATGCTGAAGCAGGCGCAGCAGATGCAGTCGCGCATGCAGGAGATGCAGGCGAAGCTGGAAGCGACGGAGGTCGAGGGCAGCGCCGGCGCCGGCATGGTGAAGGTGACGCTGACCGGCAAGGGCGATCTGCGCCGCGTCACCATCGACCCGTCCTTGATGGTGGCGGATGAGCGCGAGGTGCTGGAGGACCTGCTGGTCGCGGCCCACGCCGATGCAAAGCAGAAGGTCGAGGCAACGATGGCGTCCGAGATGCAGAAGGCGACAGCCGGCATCAACCTGCCGCCGGGCATGAAGCTGCCGTTCTGAAGGCGGGGGGAAGAGAACTTCCCCCGGACCCCCATCCTTTTTTCTGTTCGCTGGTCCGACCCATCGGTGCCAACGAACAGAAAGAGAGGGGGATTCGGGGGATACCTCCCCCGAACTTTTCATGATCCCCAACGACCCCGTCGAACGCCTCGTCTCGCTGCTCGCCAAGCTGCCCGGCCTCGGCCGCCGCAGCGCGCGGCGCGCAGCGCTGCGCATGCTGATGGCGCCGAATGACCTGATGCTGCCGCTGGCCGATGCGCTGCGCGCCGCGGCGGATGCGGTGAAGCCCTGCCATGTCTGCGGCAACCTCGACGCCCAGGACCCCTGCGCCATCTGCCGCGACCCGCATCGCGAAAAGCGCCTGGTCTGCGTGGTGGAAGGCGTTGCCGATCTCTGGGCGCTGGAACGCAGCCATGCGCATCGCGGCCTCTATCACGTGCTGGGCGGCACCCTCTCTGCCCTTGGCGGCGTGGGGCCGGAGGATCTCGCCATCCAGCCGCTCGTCGCGCGCTGCGTGGAGCAGGGGGTGGAGGAGGTGATCCTCGCCCTGTCCGCGACCGTGGATGGCGCGACCACGGCGCATTACCTGACCGACCGCCTGAAGCCGACCGGTGTCGCGGTCACGCGGCTGGCGCAGGGCGTGCCCATCGGCGGGGCGCTCGACGTGCTCGATGACGGGACCCTGGCCGCGGCACTCAAGGCGCGCCGCCCCGTCTGAACGTTGCGCACAGTTTCGCGATGACGGGACCTGCCGGGACGCACGAAGCGTTGACGACCCGGACCCCTTCCTGCCACAGCGACCAAGGACGCCGGAGACATGCCCGTGAAGACCGATGCCGCGATGCGGTTCACCCCGCGCGAAGCCCTGATCGCCTCCATGGTCCTGATGGCCGCCGCCGACGGCAATGGCGCGACGGATGCGGAGCTCCGCCGCATGAAACGCCTGGTTGCAGAACTGCCGGCCTTCGGGGGATCCGAAGCGGCCGAGGTCGAGGTGGCGAGCGAGGTCGTGGTCGGGCTGCTGGGCGAGGCCGACGGCATCGAGAAGGCGGCGACGCTGATCCGCGACGCCCTGCCGCCGCGGCTGCGCGAGACCGCCTACCTCCTCGCCTGCGAGATCGCGGCGGCGGATGGGGAAGCGAACCAGGACGAGCTCCGCCTGCTGCAGGATTTCCGCATCATGCTCGACATCGACCGCCTGATCGCCGGCGCGATCGAGCGCGCCGCCAAGGCGCGCTACCAGGTCATCTGATACCGGCCGGCGGCCGCGCATCGGAACAGATCCGGTCGGACGATTCCGCCCGATCGGGATCTGCTCTAATCCCCCAGCCAGCCGACCGCGCGAATGACGCAGAAGACCTGGTGGTTCGCGTTCTTCGAATCGATCCACCGATCGCCGATCCGGCGGTATTCGGTCCGCGCGATGGTGTCGCCGACATTGCCGCCGGTCGCGAGCACCGCGTCCTCGAACACGCTGGTCACGATGTCCGAGTGGCTGAAATAGGAATCGTGCGCGGCGGCCCATGCGAAGCTTATCGGCTTCTTGTCGGGACGATTGGTCGCAAGGATGTCGCCTTCCTGCAGATCCATTCCCGCGGCGTCCAGGCCACGGAACACGCCGCTCTCGCGCTTGCCGTTGAGGATGGTCTGCCGGACGTATTCCGCGTGCAGGATGTTGTAGGGAAAGTTGTCGCCGGCGCCGACGGCCTCGACCATCTTGCTCACGAAGGCCGCGGACCACGCGATGTCCGTGTTGCCGCCGTCATACCTCGCCTTCACGGCGCGATAGTATTCGCGGATGCGGCTCTTCAGGGGCTCGCGCGTTTCCTTGATGCCGCCGTACTGCGCCCATTCCGCGGTGGCGGCCGCCGCGATCGATTCACCGAGGGACATCGGGGCCTCCCGCCGCCCGCCACGGAAGCGATGCGGCTGGAGACCAGTCTAGTCACCCGGCCCGCGGCCGGGTGTGCAGCATTTCGCGAGCAGAGCGTCAGCGCCCGCGTGTCAGGAAGGCCGGCGCGGACATACCGTCCCGGAAATCCCCGTCGCGCCAGGACCGGTCGCGCCGCGGCGCCGGCTGCCCGCCCTGGGGCCGGCGGCGCGTCTCATGCCCGCCATTCCCCGGCGCATGCGCGCGCTGAG
>JAYRQX010000568.1:0-3604 GCA_041910415.1 Acetobacteraceae bacterium
CTGCGGCCTTCGGCGTTCCAGTCCGTCTCGCCATGGCGGAGGAACCAGAAGGGCGTTCTGTTGAGCGCGACGCTCATCCGATTTCGCGTTCTTGCGCGAAGGCCGCGGCAATCGCCGGCACCGCTGCGACTTTCGCGCCGAGTGCCTTCAGATGCTTGAGGTCTCCCACCTCCACCGACAGGAAACCCGCGAAGTTCAGCATGGCGGCGAGGAAGATGTCAGGTGCCGTCACCTGTGGCGTGTCGAGGATTGTGCCCTTCGCCTGTTTCGCCAGCGCGGCGTCGGCGAAGGCGAGGGCGTCGCGCGCGCGGGTGGCGGAGGCCGTCCGCAACGCCTCCGCGGCGGCCTCGTCCCCGGCGAGGATGCGCTTGGCCTGGAACGCCATGCTGAAGGTGTTCGCCACGCGGAAGTGGCACCAGCACAGCCACTCCATGCCCTTGATGCGGTTGAGCGGATCGGCGGGCAGCAGGCCGGAGGCGGGGGCGGTTTCGGCCAGCCAGAGCGCCATGGCCGGAATCTCGGTGATCGTCACGCCGGCATCGGGCAGTTGGATCGCCGCGACCTCGCCCTTCGGATTGATGGCGAGATATTCGGGCGTCTTGTGCTCGCCCCTTCTCAGACTGATGAACCGGATGTCCATGTCGAGCCCCGATGCCGCGACCATGGCGTGCACGATGGTGCCGCTGGTGTGGGTGGAGGTCCACAGGATCGGCTTGCTCACGGTTGCTCTCCTGACATCGCGATACAGGCGAAGGCGACCTTGGCCTGGGTCGGCACGCCGAACCGCGCCGTGTGGCGCGCGGGCAGGCCGCCGGGGAAGTGCTTCACGTATTCCGCGTTGCATTCGTCGTAGTCGGCGGGGTCGGTGATGAGCATGGTCATCTGCACGACGCGGTCGAGATCGCTCCCGGCCTCGCGCAGGATCGACCGCACCATCGCCAACGCATTGCGTGTCTGCTCCGTCGCAGTGCCCCCGCGGTGAATGCCGTGCGCGGGGTCGTGGGGCGCGGAGTGGCCGGAGACGAACACCAACCCACCCGCGCGCGTCGCCCTTGAGAAAGGACGGCGCCCACCGGGTTCCGGTTGCTGGATGAAGGCAACCGGCGGCGTCGTCACAGCGGCATGCCCTCGGCAGTCAGCGCGCGCTGCACGGCGGGCCGCGCCATCATCTTCGCGAAGTGATTCGCGAGAGCGGGCGGCAGCGTCATGCCGGACCGCTTCACGCCCCAGTATTCCACGAAGAACAGCGCGGCATCGGCCACCGAATATCCCGACTTCAGCACCCAGTCGCCGCCCGTCCAGCCGTCCTGGATCGTATTGAAGTAGCGCTCGGCGTATTTCTTGCCCTCCTCGACGATCTTCGGCACGTCGGCCTCGGTCGGCGTGAAGCGGGTCGGGCGGAACTGCCGCGTGAAGGCCTGCGGATGCACCGTGCCGCAGATGTAGTTCAGCATCTCTGCGCAGCGTGTTTCGCCTTCCAGGTCGGTCGGCACCAGCTTCTTGTCGGGGTTCGACTTCGCCAGCCACATCGCGATGACGGGAAACTCCGTCAGCAACGAGCCGTCGTCGCGCACCAGCGCGGGCACCTTCGACTTCGGGTTCACCGCGACATAGTCGGGCGCGTATTGCGCGTTGTTCTTGAAGTCCACGGCGATCGCCTCATAGGGCTTGCCGACCTCCTCCAGCACCACATGGATGCCGAAGGAGCACGCCATCGGCGCATAGTAGAACTTCATCACGCGAGCCCTTCCTGCTGCATCACGCGCTGCACCGCGGGCCGCGCCTTCATGCGCGCGTAGTGCGCCGCGACATTCGCCGGCAGCGCCTTCTTCAGACGCGCGTTCCACCAGAAGGAGACGTAGAAGAGCGCCGTGTCGGCGAAGGAATAGCTGCCGACGAGCCAGTCCTGCCCTTCCAGCACCTCGTCCAGGAGCCCGAGGCCCTTCGTGTAGATCTCCTCGCCACGCTTCTTGACGGCGTCCGCATCGCCTTCGCTCGGTGCGAAGTTGCCGGGCCGGAACATGCGGGAGAAGCCCTGCATGTGCAGCGTTGCGACGCAATAATCCGTCAGTTCCAGCGCGCGCGCCTGCGCATCATGGCCCGTGGGCATCATGCCCGCGGTCGGGAAACGGCCGGCGAGCCAATAGGCGATGGCGGGATATTCCGTCAGCACCGACCCGTCGTCGCGCTGCAGCGTGGGCACCTTGGACTTCGGGTTCACCGCGACGAAGTCGGGCTTGAACTGCGCGCCCTCCCGCGTGCTGATCAGCACGGCGTCATAGGGCTGGCCGATCTCCTCCATGATGACATGGATGCCGACCGAGCAGGCGCCGGGCGAATAGAACAGCTTCATGACGGATCGCTCCCAAGGGGTCAGGAGCGACAGCCTAGTCCAGGACCGCCCGGGCCGGAAATGCCCGGGAAGGTCCTACTGGAACAGCGAGGAGACCGAGCTCTCCTCCGAGATGCGCTTCATCGCCTCGGCCAGCAGCGGCGCGATGGTGAGCTGGCGGATGTTGCGCGAGACGCGCACCGCCTCGGTCGCCTGGATGCTGTCGGTGATGGTCATCATCTCGATCGGCGCCGCGCCGATGCGCGCGACCGCGCCGCCCGAGAGCACGCCATGGGTCACATAGACGCCCGCCGATTTCGCACCCTGCTTCAGCAGCGCCTCGGCCGCGTTGCAGAGCGTGCCGCCGGAATCCACGATGTCGTCAACCAGCAGGCAGTCGCGACCCTCGACCTCGCCGATGATGTTCATCACCTCGGACACGCCCGCGCGCGGCCGCCGCTTGTCCACGATGGCGAGATCGACGCCGAGGCGGGACGCGATCGCGCGCGCGCGCACCACGCCGCCGACATCGGGGGAGACGATCATGACGTCCCGCCCCTCATAGCGTTCCTGGATGTCGCGCGCGTAGTTCGGCGCGATGAAGAGGTTGTCCACGGGAATATCGAAGAAGCCCTGGATCTGCGCCGCGTGCAGGTCGAGCGTCAGCACACGGTCCGCGCCTGCGGTCGTGATCAGGTTCGCCACCAGCTTGGCGCTGATCGGCGTGCGGCTGCCCGATTTCCGGTCCTGCCGCGCATAGCCGTAGTACGGGATCACCGCCGTGATGCGCTTCGCGCTCGCGCGCTTCAGCGCATCGAGCGTGATCAGCAGCTCCATCAGGTTGTCGTTGGTCGGATACGAGGTGCTCTGGATGACGAAGACATCCTCGCCGCGCACATTCTCGTGGATCTCGACGAAGACCTCCATGTCCGCGAAACGGCGGACGGAGGCGTTGGTGAGCGCCAGGCCCAGGGCCGCGGCGACCGCCTCGGCGAGCGGGCGGTTGGAATTGCAGGCGACGATCTTCATCCGGACGGCGAGCTCCGTGAACCGGCGGAAGGGCGCCGCGAAAGGCGCCCGGCGGGGCGGCGCTTCACTAGCAATGTGACGCTTCGGTGTAAATCGAGGCCTGAAAAATCAGGTGTCGTCGCTGCTTTCCGCGACCGGGCGCGGTGCCCGGCGCCTGCGGCGCGGCGGCGGAGTCGCGGCCGCAGGCTCCGCGGCGGGTGGCGGGACGGGTGCGGCCTGCCGGATCTGCCCGTCTTCCGTGCC
>JAYRQX010000569.1:0-2619 GCA_041910415.1 Acetobacteraceae bacterium
GGCTGAACAGCGCGTTGCGCACGGCGCGGCGTAGCAGGCTGGCGGCGGTGTCGGCGGTGCGCACCAGATCGCCGGCCAGCGCGTCGAGCCGCGCCTGGTCCCCGGTTGCGCCGCCGGGCAGCGGCATCTCGGCCTCGACGAAGGCGCGAGCCTTCATGTTGTCCATGTCGTAGCCGGCAGCGAGCAGCCGGGTGTCCGCACCCTCCCGCACCTCATAGCGCCGCGCCTGCCGCCAGGTGCTGATCGCCGCGGCCGGTTCCGCCTGCCCATCCTTCACCACCAGGCCGAGCCAATGGCGATAGCCGATGCCGCCCGGCTGCGGATGCACAGGCAGCCATTCCCCGCCGGGCTTGGGCTGGTAATGCGGCGACAACGGATGAATGAGACCCCAGGCGGCGTAGTTCGCCCCGCGCGGCCGCTGCCGCCAGGTGGCGACGCGCACCGCATCGGGCTGGCCGGTGATGTCGCAGGGCGCCGGTGCGTCCAGTGACGTGAAATCGAGCCGGATGCGCCGCGGCATGCCCCAATAGGCCTGCAGCGGATGCGCCTCGACGCCCGGGGTGACGATGCGCGGCCCCTCCGAGGTGATGGTGGGCGCGAGCCAGGGCAGGATGCGCGGCAGGTCGGCAACGGCGGGTCGCTCGCCGCAGGGCAGGTTGGCCCAGAGCAGATGCCACAGCGATGGCCGTTTCGGCCGCACCAGCGTGACCAGCGGGCCGCCGCCGCGCAGGCCGGTGCGGATGCCCGCCCCGCCAGCCGGCGCCCAGGATTGCAGCGTGAACAGCGCGATCGCCGCCGTCGCGCGCGAGATGCCGAGCACCCGGTCGCGCTTCACCAGCAGGTCGGTGTTCCTGGTGCGGGTTCTGCCGCCAGGCGCCTCGATCAGCAGCGTCTCGGCCGGTTCGGCGTCGCTTTGCAGGTCCTCGAGATCCTGCAGGAAGCGCGGCCCGGG
This sequence comes from Acetobacteraceae bacterium, assembly GCA_041910415.1. Classification (GTDB taxonomy): domain Bacteria; phylum Pseudomonadota; class Alphaproteobacteria; order Acetobacterales; family Acetobacteraceae; genus JAYRQX01. Next base: position 953 of record JAYRQX010000569.1, read on the forward strand.
GCCGTCGAGATCGAAGGCGTGGGCAAGCGGAGCGAAGGCCGCGTCGAGTGCATCGACCGTCGGCGGTTCCTCCCAACCATCGGCCCAGGCGTCGAGGTCGCGCGGCGGGGCGGCGAGGGCGAGCAGCCCGATCAGGAATTCCAGCGTGGCGATGCGGAAATCGGGGCGCGGCCAGTCGATGGCGACGACGGGATCGGCGGTCTTGGCGATCTGGGCGGGACGGATGATGTCGGCGACACCGGAGAGGCGGCGGATGGGGAGCCACCGTTCCGCCAGCAGGTTGAAAATCCCTGTCTGCATCGATCCTCTCCCGATCCGGCCACGATCAACCATTCGCGAGCGTAGCGCCAGCGTATTTCCTGTCGCGATATGGGTCAAGGGAGAATTCGGGTTTCAAACTTTACCACAAACTTACTTCTCATTCTTTAATGCGCTTGCCGTCAGGCTGCGTCGCAGACGGCGGCCGGCATCCCCGGTGGCCCAGGGAACGATGCACGAGCGGTCGATCTTTGCCACACACTCACGGATCATCCCGCCTCTGCGGGAGCCGCCCAGACTAGCCCAAGCCCCGCATCGTAGCGATACGCCTCCCCCGCCACCGGCCGCCACCGACCCGGCGCCTCCTCCTCCTCCAGCACCGCGAGCCTGATCCGCGGCGACTCCCTCTCCCATCGCCCCCACAGCGATCGCGCCTGCTCCGCCGCGGCCGCAAGCGCCGCCGGCACATCGACCGTCCCGATGCGATGCTCGGCGACCGTCACCTCTGACAGCGCCCAGGCGCGCGCCGCATCGGCATCCCCGGCATAGGGCACCACCTTGCCGTCCCGCAGCCGCGCCAGGCGCAAGGTCACCTGCGGCCGGTCCTCCCACCGCGTCGGCGTGCGTTCCTCCGACGCCCACAACCCGGCGCTCTCGGCATAACCGCGCGCGACGTCCAGCAGGTTCTGCTTCGCCGTCGCCGCCTGGGTCAGCCCCTTGCCGAGCGCCTCCGCCACCGCCCGGCGCAGCCCTTCCGGTTCCTCGCCCTCGGCCGCCGCCTCGATCAGCGCGCGCAGCCCGCCAGGCGCGTCGATCGCGCCTTCCGCGAACAGCGCCCGCAACCCGCGCCACAGCAGCGCCGGGTCGCGATAGACCGCCGCCGTGCCGCGATGCCCGGCGAGCCAGCCCGCGTCGGGCGCTTCCACGGGCGCCGGCGACAAGATCAGCAATTCGCGCTGCGGCAGCGGGCGTGTGCGCTCATGCCGCCACAACCGCCCGGCGCGCTGGATCAGCAGATCGACCGGCGCGAGGTCGGTCACCATCAGGTCGAAATCCAGATCGAGGGATTGCTCGATGACCTGCGTCGCCACCACCACGCCCGGCCGCTGCTCCGCCGCCCCGTCACGGCCGAAGCGGTCGAGCACCGCCGCCTCGATCCGCAGCCGGTCGGCCATGGCGAAACGGGCATGGAACAGGATCGGCTCGACCCCCGCCTCGCGCAGCGCCGCGCAGGCGGCGATCGCGTCATCCACCGTGTTCCGCACCCAGGCGACCGCCGCGCCCTGCGCCCGCGCCGCGACGATGCGCGCCACCGCCGCCTCGGGCGTGTCGAGCCGCGCCACCGCGACCCGGCGCACGGTGGTGTCGCGCGGCGCGGCCGGCTGCTCCGCGACACCCTCCCGCGCGAC
>JAYRQX010000570.1:0-8729 GCA_041910415.1 Acetobacteraceae bacterium
AGGCCAGGTCGCGCGCCTCGAACACCCCTTGACTCTCCCCCTACCCCATCCATGGACCGGCACGGCCCGTCATGCTTAAAGGCGCCCCGCCCGGCGTGCCCCTGGCGCGGCGCGCGGCACCAGGAAGAGGTTACCGGACCATGCGGATGATCGGGCAGGACAGCCTGAAGACGCGTCGCACCCTGTCGGTGGACGGCAAGACATACAACTACTTCAGCCTGCCCGAGGCGGCCAAGAGCATCGGCGACATTTCCCGCCTGCCCTACAGCCTCAAGGTGCTGCTGGAGAATGTTCTGCGCTTTGAGAACGGCGTCAGCTACACCGTGGCCGACGCCCGCGCGATCGCCGAATGGGTCAAGGCCGGTCGCTCCGACAAGGAGGTGCCCTTCCGCCCCGCCCGCATCCTGATGCAGGACTTCACGGGCGTGCCCGGGGTGGTCGATCTGGCCGCCATGCGCGACGGCATCATCAAGCTGGGCGGCGACCCCAGGAAGGTGAACCCGCTGGTCCCCGTCGATCTCGTCATCGACCACTCCGTGATGATCGACTACTCCGGCACCCGGGACGCGCTGCAGAAGAACGTGGATGTGGAGTTCGAGCGCAATGGCGAGCGCTACGAATTCCTCCGCTGGGGCCAGTCGGCCTTCGACAATTTCCGCGTCGTGCCCCCCGGCACCGGCATCTGCCACCAGGTGAACCTGGAATACCTGGCGCAGGTCGTCTGGACGATGACCGAGATCGGCGACACCTTCGTCTATCCCGACAGTTGCTACGGCACGGACAGCCACACGACGATGGTCAACGGCCTCGGCGTGCTCGGCTGGGGCGTCGGCGGCATCGAGGCCGAGGCCGCGATGCTCGGCCAGCCCATCGCCATGCTCATCCCCGACGTCATCGGCTTCAAGCTGCATGGCACGCTGCGCGAGGGGGTGACGGCGACCGACCTGGTGCTGACGGTGACGCAGATGCTCCGCAAGAAGGGCGTCGTCGGCAAATTCGTGGAATTCTTCGGCCCCGGCCTCGCCGACATGGCGCTCGCCGACCGCGCGACCATCGGCAACATGGCCCCGGAATACGGCGCCACCTGCGGCTTCTTCCCGGTGGACGAGGTCACGATGACCTATCTGCGCCTGTCCGGCCGCGACGAGCACCGCATCAAGCTGGTCGAGGCATACTGCAAGGCGCAGGGCCTGTGGCGCGACGCGTCCTCACCCGACCCGGTCTTCACCGACACGCTCGAGCTCGACATGGGCACGGTGGAACCCTCGCTCGCCGGCCCGAAGCGGCCGCAGGACCGCGTGGCGCTGACCAATGTCGCGACGAGCTTCGGCAAGGACCTCGCCGCCGGCGTCATGGGCGTGCCCGGCGACCAGGCCGAGAAGCGCGTGAAGATCGAGGGCGCGGAATACGACCTCGGCCATGGCGATGTGGTGATCGCGGCCATCACCTCCTGCACCAACACCTCCAACCCCTATGTGCTGGTCGCCGCCGGCCTCGTCGCCAAGAAGGCGCATGAGCTCGGCCTCAAGGCGAAGCCCTGGGTGAAGACGTCGCTGGCGCCGGGCTCGCAGGTCGTCACCGACTATCTCGCGCAATCCGGGCTGCAGCCGCATCTGGATGCGCTCGGCTTCAACATCGCGGGCTATGGCTGCACCACCTGCATCGGCAATTCCGGCCCGCTGCCCGATCCGATCGTGGACGCGGTCGAGGGCGAGAAGCTCGTCGTCTCCGCCGTGCTCTCGGGCAACCGCAACTTCGAAGGCCGCGTGCACGCCAATGTGCGCGCGAACTACCTCGCTTCCCCGCCGCTGGTGGTCGCCTATGCGCTCGCCGGCACGGTGAAGAAGGACCTGTCGAAGGAGCCGATCGGCAAGGGCGCCAACGGCCAGGATGTGTATCTCAAGGACATCTGGCCGACGCAGAAGGAAGTGGCCGACACCGTCCACGCCTTCGTGACCCGCAAGATGTTCAGTGAGCGCTACGCCGACGTCTTCAAGGGCCCGGCGCAGTGGCAGGCGATCAAGGTCGATGCCGACAGCGACACCTATCGCTGGAACAGCGGTTCGACCTATGTGCAGAACCCGCCCTACTTCGAAGGCATGTCGATGGAGGTGAAGCCCATCGCCGACATCAAGGGCGCGCGCGTGCTGGCGCTGCTGGCGGACAGCATCACCACCGACCACATCTCGCCCGCCGGCAACATCCGCAAGACGAGCCCGGCCGGCGAATACCTGCTGGAACACCAGGTCCGGCAGGCCGACTTCAACAGCTACGGCGCGCGCCGCGGCAACCACCAGGTCATGATGCGCGGCACCTTCGCCAATATCCGCATCAAGAACGAGATGCTGGCCGGCGTGGAAGGCGGCATGTCCAAGCACTATCCCTCGGGCGACGTGGCGCCGATCTACGACGTGGCGATGCGCTACAAGCGCGAGGGCGTGCCGCTGGTGGTCTTCGGCGGCAAGGAATACGGCACCGGCTCGTCGCGCGACTGGGCGGCGAAGGGCACTTTTCTTCTGGGTGTGAAGGCCGTGGTCGCCGAGAGCTTCGAGCGCATCCATCGCTCGAACCTGGTCGGCATGGGCGTGCTGCCGCTGGTCTTCAAGGAAGGCGAGGACCGCAAGACGCTCGGCCTGAAGGGCGACGAGAAGGTGGAGATCCTGGGTCTCGAGAACCTGAAGCCGCGGATGATGCTGGACCTCGTCATCACGCGCGCCGATGGCAGCGTGACGAAGACCGCGGTGCTCTGCCGCGTGGATACGGCCGATGAGGTCGAATACTACAAGAACGGCGGCATCCTGCAGTATGTGCTGCGCGGGATGGTGAAGGCGGCCTGACGGCCAGCTTTCACGGGCCGATCAAACGGGGGGCGCGGTCCTGGCGGGGCCGCGCCCTTCGCGTTTCAGGCCGGCGAGGCCGCCGTCACCAGCAGGCGCCGCAGCCTTCCATCCTGCATGGGCCAGTCGATCGACTGGCCCGGGCGCAACCCGATCAGCCCGGCGCCGACGAGCGAGAGGATGGAGATGCGCCCCCTGCCGATATCGGCTTCGGCCGGCAGCACGATCTGCACGGTGCGGGTGATCCCGCTCGCTTCATCGGTGAACGTCACCTGGGAGCCAAGCGCGACGACGTCGCGCGGCATTTGCGCCGGCGGCATCAGGTCGGCACGGTCGGCTTCCTCGATCAGAAGTCGCGCCGCCACCGGGTTGCTGCGCAGACCGGACCGGGCCAGGCCCATGAGGAGGTCGTGATCGGCCTCGGAAAGCAGGATGGGAGGGCGGGCCGATACGGCGCGCGCAGGCGTGGTCATGTCGGGCATGGTGCGGTCCTGGGACGATGGTGGCGGAGGCAGGGGACCCGGACGGCGGCGCGCATGCGCGCAGCCTCCGGGTCAGTGGCCTGCGATCAGGCAGCCCGGCTGGAACACGCGGCGGCGGGATGTGCTCGGCACCATCCCTTGCAGATTGGCACCCTCTGCGCGCCAATCAAGCCACCCGGCGATTCGCGCCCGACGCGCTCGCCCGCCGTGAAGGATGCGATGCATGATCACTGCCGAACAGGAACTTGCCGCCATCAAGGGCATCGCCTTCATGGATGGCCGCTATGTCCCGCTCGCCGAGGCCACGATCCCGGTGCTGGACCGCGGCTTCGTCCGGTCGGACGCCACCTACGACGTCGCGCATGTCTGGAAGGGACGCTTTTTCCGCCTGAAGGACCACGTCGCCCGCTTCCAGGCCTCCATGGCCGGCCTGCGCATGGCGCTGCCCTACGGTGCGGACGAGATCGCCGCGATCATGATGGAATGCGTGGCGCGGTCGGGCCTGCGCGACAGCTATGTGCAGATCACCTGCACGCGCGGCCTGCCGCCGCCCGGCACGCGCGACCCCCGGCTCTGCCGCAACCGCCTCTACGCCTTCGCCCAGCCCTTCGTCTGGCTGGCGACCGAGGAGCAGCGCCGCGACGGCCTGTCGATGATCCTGTCGAGAACGCAGCGAATCCCTTCGGAGGCCCTGGACCAGCGAATAAAGAATTTCCACTGGCTGGACCTGACCATGGGCATCTTCGAGGCCTATGACCGCGGCGCCACGGTGCCGGTCATGCCCATCGCGGACGGCACGATCACCGAAGGCCCGGGCTTCAACATCTTCGTCGTGAAGGACGGCGCGCTGGCGACGCCGGAGGCCGGCATGTTCGAAGGCATCACCCGCCGCACGGTGCTGGAGATCGCCGCCGGTCTGCAATTGCGCTGCGAGGTGCGCGGCGTGCGCGCCGAGGAGGTGGCGGCGGCCGACGAGATCTTCATCAGTTCGACCGCCGGCGGCATCATGCCGGTCACGATCCATGAAGGCCGGCCTGTCGGCAGCGGCAGGCCAGGTGCGATCACCGCGCGCATCCACGACCTCTACTGGGCGATGCACGGCGACGCCGTGCACAACACCCCGGTCGATTACCGGGACTGAGCCACGGAATCGCGCCTGCCGGTGGAGACGGATATCGCGTCCCGCCTGTCCCGCGCGACAGGCATCTTCCACCCGCAGCCGCGCCGCGGAGCAATGCATCGCTATTTTCGCCGCGCTGCCTTGCATGCGTTGACTTTCGTCCCGCGTCATCGACATATCGGCCTGCCAATACCGGCTGAACCGGGCTTCGCGCCCCGCGGGGATTTGACCCAATGCAGCTTGCGCCGCGTCACCAAGAGCTAAAGCGCCCTTCCGCATGCGTCTGCGGATCCGGCGAGACCAGCACCGCCCGGATGTGTTGTCGCCAGGCCTGACCTGACGGCGCCCCGCGCCGCGACACCCTATCCAGATCAAACCGGACCCTAAGCAACGGGCGCGCAGGCCGCGCGTCCCGCAGGAGCATCGTATCATGCGTCAATCGCGCCCCATCGTGGAGGGAGCCTCCCTCATCGGCGCCGCCGTCACCGGCGACCATGGCTGGCACTTCGTGGCCCTCGACCCGCGGCTGGACGACATCCACGGCGCAGCCTTCCCCTCGGCCGAGGAGGCGGAGCGCATCGCGCGCCTCGTCTTCGCGCGCGAGACCGGCCGCCACCGCGCCGCCGCGCAGGCCTGACGGCACGCTGATCGGGGTATCAGCCCGGCCGCGGGTCCACGGGATGGCGTGGGCCCGCGCCCGCCTCGATCACCTCGCCTGCCGCCAGCGCCAGATCCTCGCGGAAGCGCGGCGCCATCACCTGCACGCCGAGCGGCAATGCGCCGTCGCGCCCGATCGGCACGGCCAGCACCGGCAGCCCCAGCACGGGCAGGCCGATCTGGGTGTGCGCGGCCTGGAAGCAGCGCCGCGTGCCCTCGATACCGGAGATATCGAGATCGACGGGCAGCGCGGGTTCGCCGCCGCCGGGCAGGATGACGAGGGGATGGTCCTCCATGAACATGGTCCAGCGATGCAGTTCCTCATCGCGCTCAGCCAGCGCCGCGCGGTAGCCCGCGCCATCCACGGGCGGATGCAACGCGGTCCAGTATTCCGTCGAACGCCGGATGCCCGCATCGCCGTACCGCGCGAGCTTCTCCGCGAGTCCGCCGAAGACATCGACCACGCCGATCGCATGCCAAAGCCGCGCGAGAGCGGCGAAGGAGGGCGTCTTCACCTCCTCGACCACATGGCCTGCGCGTTCCAGCAGCCGGCCGGCCTGGCGCACCACCTCCTGCAGCGCAGGCTGCACCGGCGCGCCATCGGGTTCCGGCACCAGCGCGACGCGGATCGGGCGCGGCAAGGGCGGGCCATCCAGCGGCATCTCCACCCAGCGGTTGTCGCGCACGTCCCGCGCGGCCATCGCCCGCAGCGCCAGCCGCGCATCGGCGACCGATCGCGTGAGCGGCCCGTTCATCGCCATCAGCTGCGACGACATGCTGCGCGCGGCCGGCGCCATCGGGTTGAAGGCGGAGACGCGCCCGAGCGAGGGCCGCAGCCCCACCACCCCGTTGCAGAAGGCCGGCCAGCGGATCGATCCGGCGATGTCGTTGCCATGCGCGACGGCCCCGATGCCCACCGCTGCCGCAGCAGCCGCGCCGCCCGAGGATCCGCCCGGCGTGCGCGTGGGATCATGCGGGTTCAGCGTGGCCCCGTGCAGGTCGTTGTCGGTGAAGAGCCGCATGGAAAAGCCCGGCGTGTTCGTGCGCCCGATGATGATCGCCCCCGCACGCCGGAAATTCGCGACGACCGAGCCGTCCTCGGGTGCCACCAGATCGCGGAAGGCGACGATGCCGTTGTCGGTCGGCAGCCCCTTCTGGTCCACATTCACCTTGGTGGTCACCGGCACGCCATGCAGCACGCCAAGCGCCTCGCCCCGCGCACGCTTGGCATCCGCCGCATCGGCGGCCGCGAGCGCCTCCTCCTCCAGCACGCGCACCACCGCGTTCACCGCGGGGTTCACCGCATGCAGCCGCGCCAGCGCCGCTTCCGTCGCTTCCCGCGCCGAGACCTGCCCGAGACGGATCAACCGCGCGAGTTCGACCGCGCCGAGCGCCCAGAGTGCCGTCATCCCACGCGCTCCTCGCCACGGCTGGCGGATCTGGTCTGCATCGGAACCATGGCGCGCACTCTCGAAGCGGATCGCGGAATGCTGGTCCGGCCAGGACGCGCATGCAAGCCGGGCAGCATGCGCACGGCCGGCTTTTCCTTTGACCCCCGCGCAGTGCGGGCACACTCTTCCCGCGCAGGGAACGAGGCCCGGAGACGCATCCCATGAGCCGCAACCTTCTCCTCGGCCGCCGCGCGGCGCTCGCCCTCGGCGCGCTCGCGATGCCCCGCCTCTCCCGCGCCCAGGCGCAGCGCGTGCTGAAATTCGTGCCCCAATCGGATCTCGGCACAATCGATCCCGTCTGGTCCGGCGCCTATGTCACGCGCAACCACGGGCTGATGGTCTTCGACACCCTCTACGGCATGGATGCGCAGTACCGCATCCACCCGCAGATGGCCGAAGGACACCAGGTCGGCGATGACGGCCTCACCTGGACCATCCGGCTGCGCGAAGGGCTGAGGTTCCACGATGGCGAGCCCGTGCGCGCGATCGATTGCATCGCCTCGATCCGGCGCTGGACCGTGCGCGACAGTCTCGGCCAGGCGCTCGCCGCCGCGACGGAGGAGATGACCGCGGCCGAGGACCGCACGATCCGCATCCGCCTCAGGCGCCGCTTTCCGCTGCTGACCTATGCGCTCGGCAAGCCCGGCTCGCCGATCTGCGCGATGATGCCCGAACGCATCGCGGCGACCGATCCCTTCCGCCAGATCGCGGACGCGATCGGCAGCGGCCCCTATCGCTTCCTGCCGGCCGAGCGCATCGCCGGCGCCCGCGTCGCCTATGCGCGCAACGCCGACTACGTGCCGCGTCCTTCCGGCACGCCGAGCTTCACCGCCGGGCCCAAGCAGGTGCATTTCGACCGCGTGGAATGGCATGTGCTGCCCGATCCCGCGACCGCCGGCGCCGCGCTGCGCGCGGGCGAGGTGGATTGGTGGGAAGCGCCGACCTTCGACCTGCTGCCGATGCTGGCGCGCGACCGGCGCATCGCGCTGACGGTGCAGGACCCGCTCGGCTTCATCGGCACGCTGCGCTTCAACCAGCTGCACCCGCCCTTCGACAACCCGGGCATCCGCCGCGCGCTGCTGCATGCGGTGAGCCAGGCGGACTACGTCGCCGCCATCGCCGGCAACTTCCCTGGCGGCGGCAACACCGGCATCGGCTTCTTCGCCCCGGGCGCGGCGAGCGCGAGCGACGAAGGGCTTTCCGTCCTGACCGCGCCGCGCGACATCGATCGCGCGAAGCGCGCGCTTGCGGCCGCCGGCTACAACGGGGAGCGCGTGGTGCTGCTCGCGCCGACCGACCTTGCCGTGCTGAAGGCGCAGGCGGATGTGGGCGCGGACCTGCTGCGCCGCGTCGGCTTCAACCTCGACTACCAGGCGCTCGACTGGGGCACCATGATCCAGCGGCTCGCACGGCAGGAGCCACCGGCGCGGGGCGGCTGGAGCGTCTTCCACACCTACTGGTCGGGCCTCGACATGTTCGACCCCGCGGTCCACCAGTACATCCGCGGCAATGGCCGCGCCGGGCGATCGGGCTGGCCGACCAGCGCGCAGCTCGAGGCGCTGCGCGACCAGTGGCTGGTCGAGGAGGACGCGGCCGCGCAGGCGCGCATCGCGCGCGCGATACAGCGCCAGGCCTTCGAGGACCTGCCCTACATCCCCATCGGCCAGATCCTGCCGCGCTTCGCGCACCGGCACGACCTGACCGACGTGCTGACGGGCTTCGCGATCTTCTGGAACCTTCGGCGCGGCTGACTCAGCCCCCCGGCGTGGTGCCGCGCAGCGCCAGGCGCGCGAGCGGCGCGGCGGCGAGCGTGCAGGCGATCGCCATGGCGACCATGGCGGAATAGACGGTCTGCCCGATCAGGCCGGCATCCAGCAGCACGGCCAGCACCACCACCTCCATCAACCCCTTCGATTGCAGCAGCGCGCCGATCGCGAGCGCGAAGGACCAGGGCTCGCCCGCGGCGCGCGCCGGCAGCGCGGCGCCGACGATCTTGCCCAGCATGGTCGCGGCGGTCGCGCTGCCGAAGACCAGGAAGAAGGCCGCGGAATCCAGCGCGATCAGCGCGCGCAGCCCGGTCGACATGAAGAAGAAGGGCAGCAGCACCATGGCCGCCAGGGGCTCGATGCGGTCCAGCAAGGCGGCGCGGCAGCGATGGGGCATGACCACGCCGGCGGCGAAG
>JAYRQX010000571.1:0-5269 GCA_041910415.1 Acetobacteraceae bacterium
TCTCGGCCTTCAGGATGCGCGCCTGCCCGTGCCGGCCGCCGTTCAGGATCATGCGCGCAAAAGCCAGGTAGTCGCGTGCGGTCGAATAGAGCCCGCCGCCCCCCATGTCGAACTCGCGCTCGGTCGGCATGGTGAAGGTGCCGGCCGCCAGGGTGCGGTCGGCCGCGCGGTGGTGCACGGGCGCCAGGCGGTCCCGCATGTGGGGCAGGATATCGAAGGAGGTGTCCGCCATCCCCAGCGGGCCGAAGAGGACCTCGGCCAGATGGGCGCCGAGGCGCTGGCCTGTCACGGCCTCCACCATCTTGCCGGCCCAGTCGATGCCGATGCCGTAGCGCCAGTCCGTGCCGGGGTCGAAGAGCAGGGGCACGCGCAGCGCGATGTCGCGGCAGCTCCGCACGCCGGGGATCTTCGCCTGCGCCATGTAGCGGACCAGCAGCGGGCTCCAGCTGTCGTAGCCGAAGCCCGAGGTGTGGGTCAGCAGCTGGCGGAGGGTCACGGCCCCGCGGGCCGGGCGAAGCTTGGGCTCGCCTGCCGCATCGAAGCCTTCCAGCACCTGCAGGGTCCCGAGCTCGGGCAGCACGGCCGCCGCCGGCGCATCCAGGGTCAGCCTGCCCTGTTCCACCAGCCGCATGGCGGCCGCGGCGGTGATCGCCTTGGTCATGGAAGCGATCCAGACCACCGTATCGGGCGTCATCCGCTCGGCCGTGCGGGTGCGCCGGTCGCCGAAGCCGGCCTCGAACAGCGTGCCGTTGCGGTCTCCGGCAGCCAGGACGACGCCCGGGACGTCCCCGGCCTGCACGGCCTTCTGCATCAGGATGGCGATGGCATCGGCCTTGGACATCGGTCGCTTCTTCCCCAATTCAGAGGGCGGCTTCCCCATGGACCCCGCCCGCGGCTATGGTCCGCCCCTTCCGCGGGCCGAAGCCCGCCCACAACGGAGGATACCACCGGTCATGAACGCGCGAGGCTGGAGCCCGGATAGCTGGCGGGCCATGCCGATCCGGCAGGTGCCGGATTACCCCGACCAGGCGGCCCTTGTCGCCATGGAAGGGAAGATCGCGCGATTTCCTCCGCTGGTTTTTGCAGGCGAGGCCCGGCGCCTCCGGGCCGCACTCGCGCGCGCGGGTGACGGGCAGGCTTTTGTTCTTCAGGGCGGTGATTGCGCGGAAAGCTTCGCCGATTTCACCGCCAACACCATCCGCGACACTTTCCGGGTGCTGCTGCAGATGGCCGTCGTGCTGACCTTCGGCGGGTCGGTGCCAGTGGTGAAGCTCGGCCGCATGGCCGGGCAATTCGCGAAGCCGCGGTCGTCCGATGTCGAGAAGAAGGGCGACGTCACGCTGCCCTCCTACCGTGGCGACATCATCAACGGGCCGGAATTCACGGACGCCGACCGCATCCCCGACCCCTCGCGGATGGAGTTCGCGTACATGCAGTCGGCGGCGACGCTGAACCTGCTGCGCGCCTTCGCGACCGGTGGTTACGCCGACCTGCACCAGGTCCATCGCTGGAACCTCGGCTTCGTCGCGCGCTCCCCGCTCGCCGACCGCTACGCGGACCTGGCCAGCCGGATCGACGAGACGCTGAACTTCATGGGCGCCTGCGGCATGTCCGACCTGCCCCAGGTGCGCGAGACGGATTTCTATACGTCCCATGAAAGCCTGCTGCTGCCGTACGAGCAGGCGCTGACCCGCGTGGATTCCACCAGCGGCGACCATTATGCGTGTTCCGCCCACTTCCTCTGGATCGGCGACCGCACCCGCCAGCCGGATGGCGCGCATGTGGAGTTCCTCCGCGGCGTGAAGAACCCGATCGGCATGAAGGTGGGTCCCACCATGGATGCCGACGAACTCGTAAAACTCACTGAAATCCTGAACCCCGGGAACGAGAAGGGACGGCTCACGCTCATCTCGCGCATGGGGGCCGGGAAGGTCGAGGAGAAGCTGGCGCCCTTGGTCCGTGCCGTCGCGCGCGCCGGGCGGAACGTCGTGTGGCTGTGCGATCCCATGCACGGCAACATCATGACGGTCGGCAGCTACAAGACCCGCGCCTTCGACGCGATCCTCAGCGAGGTGAAGGGCTTCTTCAACGTCCACGCGGCCGAGGGCACCATTCCCGGCGGCGTGCATGTGGAGATGACCGGGCGCGACGTGACGGAATGCCTGGGCGGCGCGCACCGCCTCTCGGAAGCCGATCTCGCGGCGAACTACGCGACCTTCTGTGACCCCAGGCTCAATGCCGAGCAGTCGCTGGAACTCGCCTTCCTGATCGCCGAGGAGCTCAAGATGCGCCGCAATGCGGGCCAGGCCGTGCCGGCGCAGGCGGCGCAGTAGCATGCCGGAGGGCCCGGTGCGGGAGGATACGGCGGACGCCGTCATCACTGCCCGCACCGACAGCTACTTCAACCGCACCAAGGCGATCGTCGCGCGCTTCGGCGATTGCCGGGTGACCTATGCGGTCTTCCTGCGGCGGCCCGTGGTCAGCGCACCGCGGCTCGCCGTGGAATTCCTGCGCGATGTCGCGCGCCGGCGCGGCACCGAATTCGACATCCAGGTGATGCATGAGGAAGGCCAGTGGGTCGGTGCGGGCGACCCGCTGCTCTACATCACCGGCTCCTTCGTGCATCTGGCCGATCTCGAGACCATCCTGCTCCAACGGCTCGGCCCCGCCTGCGTCGCCGCGCACAACGCCTTCCAGATGTGCCTGGAACTGCCGCAGGTGAGCTTCCTGGCCATGGAGGCGCGGCACTGCGCCGGCGCCGAGATGCAGCACATGATGGCCTATGCGGCCTCGGTCGGCAGCAGCGCGGCGCGGGCCGAAGGCGCAAAGGGCTTTGTCGGCAACGCCAATGACGAGACGGCGCACTGGTTCGGCCAGCAGCGCGGCCTCGGCACCATGCCGCATGCGCTGATCGGCTATGCCGGCACGACCGTGCGCGCGGCGGAGATGTTCTTCGACGTCTTCCCGGACGACAACCTCACGGTCCTGGTGGATTATTTCGGGCGCGAGGTGACGGACGCCCTGGCCGTCTGCGCGCGCTTCCGCGACCTCGCCGCGGCGGGCAAGCTCGCCGTCCGGCTCGACACCCATGGCGGGCGATTCCTGGAAGGGCTGGATCCCGCGGAATCCTACGCGGTGCTCGAACGCCATACGCCGGGTGCCATCCGCCGCTACCGCAGCGAGACGGAACTCCGCCACCTCGTCGGCACGGGCGTCTCCGCGGCCGCCATCTGGAAGATGCGCGAGGCGCTGGACCAGGCCGGGTTCCCCAAGGTGCGGATCGTCGCCTCATCCGGCTTCGGCGTCGGCAAGTGCCGCGTCATGGCCGAAGCCAAGGCGCCGATCGACGTGGTCGGCACGGGGTCCTTCATCCCGGACCAGTGGCACGAGACCTACGCGACCGCCGACATCGTGGATTACGACGGCACGCCGCGGGTGAAGGTCGGGCGCGAATTCCTGCTGCGCCAGGATGCCCGCCGACGGAACGGCGAGCACGAGGGCAAGACCGGGGGCTGACGCCGCCCTTCCGGTTCAATCCGCCGCGTCGGCCTTGTTCTGCGCCAAATGCGGCCAGCGCTGGGCGACCACCGGACTGTCCGGCGCATAGGCGAGGCAGGTGCCGATGATGGCCGGCCGCCCGTTCGGCGCCTTCGCGCTCTCGATCTGCAACCTGGCATTGGCCTGCTGCCGCCGCGACGGGTTGAGCGTCTGGTAGGCGACGGTCGCCACCTGCGACAGGACCTCGCGCAGATGGGTGCAGCCATGCACGCCGCCGACGCGCTCATTCACGGCGCGGTTGAAGCCGGGGCCGATCTTCAGCCCGGCGAGGCGAGAAAAATTCGGCGCGGCGGACGGGCAGATGTCGAAGGGCGAATGGTCCGTCGAGGCTTCGCAGGACTGGATCACCATGTCCTCGTCGAGGGTCAGGCGGATCCACATGCCGTGCAGCGGCTCTCCGCGGGCGATCCAGCCGCGGCCCGGATTGGCGTAGCCGTAGTCCTTGGTGTCGGTGAGATGCGCCTCGATGTCGAACAGGCCATCGGCCCGCTCATAGCCGCGCAGCTCGATGTCGCGGAGGTGGAGGAGCGTGCGCTCGGCCGGGGCGGACAGGGGCATGAAAGCTCCGATGCTGCGTCGCAACAGCACCGGCTATGACATGGGCGAGGCGGAAAGGCCAGCGGCCCTGCCATACCATCATGGCAACCCCGGCAGGCCGTTATGGCGGGCCTGCCCGGGCGTGGCCGCGCCCGGCCACGCTGGTTTCGGCGCGCCGCGGCGCCTATCTAGGGCCTGCCCCCTCCAACAGGTCTTCATCACACGTGTCCACCGGACCCTCCGCCACGCCCGCCTTCCTGGACCATGACCGGCCGCCTGTGCCTGACATCGTGGTGCCGCGCGGCGTGCAGCCGTTCCATCTGCAGGCGCAGCCCGTGCGGGGGCGCCTGGTTCGCCTCGGCCCGCTCGCGGACTCGCTGATCACGCGACACGACAATCCGCCTGTCGTCGCGGCCCTGCTCGGCCAGGCACTCGCGCTGACCGCCGGCCTCGCCGCGGCGCTCAAGTTCCGCGGTTCCTTCAGCCTGCAGGCGAAGGGGGAGGGCGCGCTGTCCATGCTGCTCGCCGACTGCACCGACAGCGGCGCGCTGCGCGGCTATGCGCGGGCGGATGCGAAGAGGCTGGAGAGCCTGCTGTCGGCCGATCCGGCACCTGATGCGGCGACCTTGCTCGGCAAGGGCTATCTCGCCTTCACCTGCGACCAGGGACCGGAGATGGACCGCTACCAGGGCCTCGTCGCGATCGAGGGTGCGACGCTGGCCGCCATGACCGGCGAGTATTTCCGGAACTCCGAACAGCTTTCGAGCCATGTCATCCTCGCCGCCGGCGAGACGGAGGCGGGCTGGCGCGCCGCGGCGCTGATCATCGAGAAGGTGGCCGGGCAGGGCGGGATCGGCGCCGGGATGGACGAGGAGGCGCAGGAGGAGGCCTGGCGCACGGCGCTCGCGCTCGCCGCGACGCTGACCGAGGCCGAGATGCTCGATGACGGGCTACCGCCGGACCGGCTGTTGCACCGCCTGTTCCACGCGGAAGGCCTGGTGCTCGATCGCCCGCGCGCGCTCGCCTATGGCTGTCGTTGTTCGCGCGCCCGTCTCTCAGGCGTGCTGGAAGGGTTTTCCGGCCAGGACCTCGACCACATGGCGGTAGAGGGCGTCATCACCATGACCTGCGAGTTCTGCAACCACGATTTCCGCTTCGGGCGGGCAGACGTGCA
>JAYRQX010000572.1:0-2624 GCA_041910415.1 Acetobacteraceae bacterium
CGGCACGAGTCAAAGCCTCGTGCCGCAGGTATCAATCCACGCGCGCGCCGGAGGCGCGGATCAGCGGCGCGAGACGCGCCTCCTCCCGCGCCCGGTGCGCGAGCAGATCCTCCGGCGTCGTCCACCAGGCGACGGCGGCGTTGTCGAGATAGGCGCGCTTCAGCGCCTCCCGCTCCAGCGCCTGGCGGGCGAAGGCCGAGATGCGCGCGAGGACCGGCGCCGGGATGCCGGCGGGGCCGCAGAGGCAGGTCCAGGACACCACGTCGAAGCCCGGCAGCGTCTCGCTGATCGCGGGGATGTCGGGCACCACGGGGCTGCGGGCGAGCGAGGTCACCGCGATCGGCCGCACCTGGCCGGCGCGGGAGAGGGCGAGGGTGCCGGGGATGTTGTCGAACATCATGTGGATGCGCCCGGCGACCAGGTCGATCTGCGCCGGCGCGCTGCCGCGATAGGGCACGTGCAGCATGTCCACATGGGCCAAGTGCTTGAAGAGCTCGCCCGAGAGATGGAGCGTGGTGCCCGACCCGGCCGAGCCGTAGGAGTAGCGCCCCGGATTTTCCCTGAGCCGCGCGATCAGCTCCGGGACCGTGCCCGCTTCGATCGAAGGATGCACGGCAAGCAGGTTCGGCAACTGCCAGAGGCCGCTCGCGAAGGTGAAGTCGTTGACGGGGTGGAAGGGCAGCCGCGCATAGAGCGTCGGCGCGATGGCGTGGGAGGCGATGCCGCCGAGGCCCAGCGTGTAGCCATCCGGCGCCGACCGCGCGACGACCTCCACGCCCACATTGCCGCCCGATCCCGCGCGGTTCTCGACGACCCATTGCTGGCCCGTCACCTCGCTCATATGCGCGCAGAAGATGCGCGACAGCGTGTCGGTCGGGCCGCCCGCGGGATAGGGGTTGATGTAGCGCACGGGCTGGGCCGGCCAGGGCGCCTGGGCCCGTGCGATGCCCGGCGCGGCGAGCGCGGCCGCCGATCCCAGCAGGGCACGACGGCCCGTGACGGGGGTGATGACTCCCATGCGCATCCTCCTTGCGGGGCCGGTCTCGCGCCGGCCCTCCCTGCCGATGCTAACGCGGCGCCCGCGCGCGGCGCACGCAAAACGTCGGGGCTTCCCGCGGCGGCGGCGAAGGCGGAACATGCCCGTCGCCATCCCAGGGAGAGCCCGGCTCCATGACCGCAGAAACCCGCCTCGCCGAACTCGGCATCACCCTCCCGAACCCGACCAGCCCCATCGGCAACTACGTGCCCTGGCGCATCGGCGCGGGCCTGCTGTTCCTGTCGGGCGTCGGGCCGCGCTCCAGCGATCCCGCCATCGCCGCGGGCCAGGTGGGCAGGGAGCTCAGCGTCGAGCAGGGCTACCAGGCCGCGCGCGCCTGCGGGCTCAACATGCTGGCCAATATCCGCGCCGCACTCGGCACGCTCGATCGCGTGGACACGGTGCTGAAGATGCTCGGGATGGTGAACGCGCCGGAGGGCTTCACCCAGCATCCCAAGGTCATCAACGGCTGCACGGACCTCTTCGTGGATGTCTTCGGGGACAATGGGCGCCCCGCGCGCTCGGCCGTCGGCATGGGCAGCCTGCCCAACAACATTCCCGTCGAGATCGAGGCCATCATCCTGATCAGGGGCTGAGCGCGGGGCGCGGCATGCCGCCCGCGCCCATCCGCACGCGGATCCAGGGGGTCAGCCCGATGACGATGATGCCGACGGAGAACAGGCACCAGATCGCCGGCATCTCGTTGGGGTTGGTCGTCAGCATGCTCGCCAGGATCGGGCCGAACACCGCGTGGAAGAACACCATGCGCCAGGCGCCGTAGAACAGCGGCACGATGAAGGACGCGATGAAGTAGGTCGGGAAGACCATGGTCACGCCGGGGATGCCCAGGAAGGGCGGGACGAGGTCGTTGTAGGGGATCGTCCAGCCGATGTGCCAGTCGCCGCGCAGCGTGCAGAGCCCCGTGCCGCACATGACCCAGCCCAGCGTGCACTGGCCCGCCCATTCGAAGGGATAGAGCTGCAGCAGCATCGCGACCGCGGAGATCCCGCAGGCGAGATACGCCACGACCTTCATCGGCATGCCGACCACGCGCCCCAGGATCGCCATGGCGAAGGCGTTGGCGAAGAAGGGCTGGAAGGCGATGTGGAGGTAGGACAGCAGCGCGACCACCTGGTTGGACGGGCTGCCGCACTGGTCCACCACGCTGTAGCCCCAGGCCTGCAGCCCCTCCATGAAGGTGAAGTAGGCGAAGGTGACGGGGATCGCCGGCGTCTCGCCGCGGCGGATTGTCACCACGGTCGCGACGGCGCCGGTCGCCACCATCGCCACGGACGCCCCTTCGGACCAGCACATGCGGACAGGCCTTTTCCCCTCGCCGGTCCGCAATGTCGCGAATCCGTCCCGTCCGTCACGCTATCGGCCGGAAGCCTGTCAGACCAGCGGCCGAATGCCGGGGCCGCCGGCATTGCCTTTCCCGGACCTCAGGCGCCAGGCGTCGCCTCGGCACGAGGCTTTGCCTCCTGCCGCAACTCTCAACGCCGGCGAAACAACCCCTTCAGCCAGGCCCAGAAACCCTCCCGGCGCGGCTGGGCACGGTGCGCCACATGCGGCCGTCGCGCAGGCGGCC
>JAYRQX010000573.1:0-2926 GCA_041910415.1 Acetobacteraceae bacterium
ATCGCCGCGCGGCTGCAGAACATGATGGTCGTGCGCGCGGACAGTCCGCTGCGCAGCCTGGCCGACGTGCTGGCGCGGGCGCGCGCCAATCCGGGGCGCCTGACCTTCGCGAGCTCGGGTAGCGGCAGCTCGCCGCACCTGGCCGGCGAATTGCTCAAGCACATGACAGGGGTGGACATCACCCATGTGCCTTTCCGGGGCGGCGCGGCCTCGATCACCGAGATCATCGCCGGACGCGTGGACATCCTGATCGACAACATCCCCAACTCCATCGCGCAGGTGCGTGGCGGGGAGATGAAGGCGCTTGCCGTCACCGGATCGCGCCGCGATCCGGCGCTGCCCGACGTGCCGACCTTCGCCGAGGCCGGCGTGCCCGGCTTCGAGATGTATCTCTGGTTCGGCTTCATCGCGCGGCCGAACCTGCCGCCCGCCATCATGCAGCGGCTGTCCGACACGATCCGGCGCATCGTCACCGAGACCGATGTCGCCGAGCGCATCCGCCGCCAGGGCGCGGAGCCCTGGCACCAGGGCCCCGAGGGCATGCGCGCGGCGCTGGAGGCCGACATGGCGAAATGGGGCCCGGTGGTGCGTTCGGTCGGCCTGCGGGTCGAGTAGCCGCCTCGGCGGCGGTCACGGGTCTCTTTCCGGCCGCGCGGGTTCCGCGTTCCGACAGCGCCGTCGCCATGCCGTGCGGTCCCGAACGCGTCAGAAGATGCCCATCGCGAGACCGGCGGCGAGCGCGCCCCCCAGTTCACGGCAGCGCCGCAGATCGGCTGGTGGAATTGTCTTGGGCGCGAGGATGGCCTCCGGCGTCTGGGCGTGGGTGCAGACGATCAGGGGTTCGGCGGCCTGGCGCAGTCGCCAGCCGGTGGCGATGCGCGCGACCTGGCGCGCGGCGTTGGACCCGTCGCTGCCGGCGCAGATCATCGTCGCGTAGGGCCTGCCGTTCAGCCGCTCCAGCGCCGGGTAGTAGCAACGATCAAAGAAATCCTTCATGAGCCCGGCCATGGCGGCGAGGTTTTCCGGACAGGCGAACAGAAAGCCGTCGGCGGCCAGAACATCGGCGGGCGCGGCGTCGGGCGCACGCACCAGGCGCACGCAGACACCCCCTTCCGAGGCGGCACCCTCCGCCGCCGCGGCGACCATCTGCGCCGTGCCGCCTGTCATGCTGTGGAAGACGATCAGCAGCGTCTTCATCACCACTCGCCGAGGAAGACATGCGCGCGCTTGTGCGCGTCCGTGCGGAACTCCGCCTCGGCCCAGGTTAGCGTGGTGCGACGCTTCAGCCCCGCGAACCAGCCGAGCAGCCGCTCGCGCATCGCCTCGCGCACGTCTTCCAGCGCCGGGTCGGCGCCTCTGTCAAAGAACTCGTCCGGGTCGGCTTCCAGGTCGAACAGCATGGGCCGCAGCCCGTCGGTCCAATGGACGTATTTCCAGCGCGCCGTCCGCACCATCCAGGCGTGATGGTTGCCGGTCGGCAGCCCCATGCGCCGGCGCGCGCCCTTGAAGGTCCAGTCGAGCTCGCTGAACACGGCGTCGCGCCATTCCGTGGCCGTGCGGCGCGTGAGGCCGAGCAGCGAGTGCCCTTCCAGCAAGTGCGGCGCCGGATCGAGGCCGAGGCCTTCCAGAATCGTGGGCACGCAGTCGATCGCTTCGACGAAGCGCGGCTCCACCGTGCCGCGCGTCGCGTCGGCCGCCGGGTCGGGGTCGTAGAGGATGAAGGGCACGCGCTGGATGCAGTCGTGGAACATCTCCTTCTCGCCGAGCCAGTGGTCGCCGAGATAGTCGCCATGGTCGGAGGTGAAGACGACCAGCGTGTCCCGCCAGCGGCCAAGTTTCTCCAGCGTGTCCCACACGCGGCCGAGATGGTCGTCGAGTTGCTGGATCAGGCCCTGATAGGCCGGGCGCACGGTCGCGATGGTCTCGTCGCGCTGGAAATTCTGCGCCACTTCCTCGTTCTGGAATTCGCGCAGGAAGGGGTGGATATCCGTGCCGCGCTCGGCCGCGTGCCGCTTCACGGGCGGGCATTCGCCCGGCGTGTACAGCGCGTGATAGGGCGCCGGCGCGATGTAGGGCCAGTGCGGCTTCACATAGGACAGATGCAGCACCCAGGGCGTGTCGCCCTGGCGCGTCATGAAGTCGATCGCGACGTCGGTGGTGTAGGCGGTCTCGCTGTGCTCTTCGCGCACCCGGGCGGGATAGCGCGCGTTGCGCATCTTCCAGCCCGAGCGTTTTTCGCCGTTCGGGCCGTCCACGGCGATGACGTAGTCGGTCCAGGGATCGGCGCTGTTGTAGCCCTGCGCCCGCAGCCACTGCGCATAGCCGGAATCGGGCTCGGCGTGGTGGCCGTCATGGCGGTCCACCACATCGAAATAGCCTTCGCGCAGCAGCACCGCGAGCTCGTTCTGCCCGTCGAGCGCGAGCCGCTTCATGCCCTGCGCATCCGGCAGCACATGGGTCTTGCCGGCCAGCATGAGCTTCCGCCCGCTCTCGCGCAGGTGCCAGCCCAGCGTGACCTCGCCGACCGAAAGCGGCACGCGGTTGTGCGTGGCGCCGTGGGAGGAGACGTAGCGGCCCGTATAGTACGACATGCGCGACGGCCCGCAGATGCCGGACTGCACATAGGCCTGGTCGAAGCGCACGCCGCGCGCGGCCAGCGCGTCGATGTTCCGCGTGCGCAGGAAGGGGTGGCCCGCGCACGACAAGAAGTCCCAGCGCAACTGGTCGCACATGATGAACAGCACGTTGCGGATGGCCATGAGGCGCGACGTCTCCCGATCCCTGTCGCGCATGGTGCCACGCCGGCGCCGAAAAGCAGAAGGCCCCGGCGGTCGCCCGCCGAGGCCTTCCCAGCGCGTAGCCGGGGTCGGCCCGCGACAACCCTGGTGACCCGTGCGGGCTGAAGCCTGCACGGTGATCCGGGCCG
>JAYRQX010000574.1:0-1925 GCA_041910415.1 Acetobacteraceae bacterium
CGCCAAAGAGCAGGAGCGCGCCGCCAACGAGCAGGAGCGCGCCGCCAAAGAGCAGGCGCGCGCCGCCAAAGAGCAGGAGCGCGCCGCCAGGGAGACCGCGGAGGCCGAGCGCGCGGCCGCGCTCGCGGAGGTTGCCCGCCTGCGCGCCGAGCTCGCCCGCGCGAACCGCGGACGGCGCGCCAAGCGCTGAGGCGCGCTACGCCGCCTGACCCGAGGAAGCCTCCAGCTCCGAGTCATGCGAGGGGCGCCGGGGTCGTCGAAATCAGCGTTGCGGATCGCGAAACGATGATTTGCGCGCGCCGATGCGGCACAATGTGCGGGCTCTCTTCACTTCTCGAGCAACTTTCGGCATCCCCGAGACGATGGGTGGTGATCACGGAGGTCTCCGATGACGTGTACGAACAAGGTCCTGGCCTGCGCCGCCGCGGCGGTCGTTTTCTCGAGCAGTATCCGCGCGATGGCCGATGAGCCCGCGCACGCTCCCCCCCCCCCAGCGCTTCGGTGGTAGCTTCGCCGGTTTCGCCCGGCGCTGACGCGAGCGAGCGGCGGATGGAGCGTGGGGGGCGCATCTTCCTCATCGCGTCCGGCGCGGTGACGGTGGTCGGGTTGGCGGGGCTCGGGATCAGCCTGGCGGCGCACGAGTCGGCGGCGGCGCGGCACAACGCGTTCCCGTCGTTCGCGTCGGGTTTCAAGGACTGCAGGACCGCGAGCGAGTGCGCGGACCTCGCCAGCGCGCGCGAAGACGTCGAGCGCTGGCGCACTGGGATCGCCATCTCGGCGGGGCTCGCGGGCGCCGCCGGCGTCACCACGGCCATGATCGCGCTCCTCTGGCCACGCGAGAGCGCGCGAATCACACCCACGGCATCGGCCGGCCCGTCGAGCGGCGCCGTCGGCCTCAGCGGGAGCTTCTGAGATGAAGACGCGAACCTGTCTCGGCCTCGTCCTCGGCCTGCTCGGCCTCTTCGCGCTCGCGCACTGCAGCAGCACCGAGCGCGACTGCACCGACCCCCTGTTGCGCGACAGCCTCACCTGCAGCGCCTACCGCGACGGAGGGGCGACGGGTGACGGTGGGGATAGCGGAGAGGGCGGGATCATCAAGCCCCCGGACTGCGATCTCACCAAGGAGCCGAAGGACTCCCCGGCGTGCGTGGACGACGGCGTGGGCATCTTCGTCAGCGGGGCGGGCTCGGACGGCGCGGCGGGCACGAAGGCAGCGCCGGTGAAGAGCATCGGCAAGGCGCTCTCGCTCGCCGGTTCGAAGCGGGTGTACGTCTGCGACGGCAGCTACGAGGGCTTCGAGCTGAAGAGCGGAACGACCATCGCCGGCGGCTTCTCCTGCGCCGACTGGAAGCACACCGGCGTGAAGCCCAAGGTGCAAGGCGGCGATGGCGCGAAGCCCACCGTCGACCTCGTCTCCGCGAGCGGCGCGCTCCTCCTGGACTTGGAGATCCTCGGCCCAGCCAAGGGCGCCCCGAACAGCATCGCGCTGCGCGCTCAGAGCTCGACCGCGACGCTGCGGCGGGTGAAGCTCACCGGAGGCGAAGGCGCGGACGGCGCAGACGGCGCGCGCACCGACTTCACCTACCCGGTGCAGACCGACCTCGACGGCAACAACGCGATGGGCGGAACGGGCGGCGTGGAGAAGAGCTTCACCTGCCCGGGAGGCGCCATCACCAAAGGCGGCAAAGGCGGCGACAGCGGCTTCAGCGGCGGCCCAGGCATGCCGGCGCTGGGGGGAGGCGCAGGCGGCATCGTGGCGCAGGACTGCGCTGGCCCCGGCAGCGGAGGCACCGGCGCGGTCGGGACGACTCCGGCCGCGGGGGCGGGCGCGGCGAGCCTCGGAGCGATTGACCAGGCGGCCTGGATTCCCCAAGCGGGCGCGGGCGGAGGCAGCGGCGGCCCTGGTCAAGGCGGCGGCGGCGGAC
>JAYRQX010000575.1:0-4331 GCA_041910415.1 Acetobacteraceae bacterium
CATCACCGGCGCCATCGCCGATATCCGCGACGTGGCGGCGTAAGGGGAACGGCGACGATGGAAGCGTTCAAGACCCTCTCCGCCCCCGCCGCGCCGCTGATGCGCGCCAATGTGGACACCGACCTCATCATCCGCATCGAACGGCTGGTGGGATCGGGACGCACGGGCCTCGGGCCGCATGCCTTCGAGACGCTGCGCTACCGGCCCGATGGTACCGAGAACCCGGAATTCGTGCTGAACAGGACGGCCTATCGCGACAGCAGCATCCTGCTCGCGGGTCCCAATTTCGGCTGCGGCTCCTCCCGCGAAGGCGCGGTCTGGGCGTTGATGGGGGCGGGCATCCGCTGCGTGATCGCGCCCTCCTTCGGCGACATCTTTCACAACAACTGCTTCCAGAACGGCCTGCTGCCGATCGCGCTGCCGGAAGAGGTGGTGAGAAGGATCGCCGAGCAGACCGAAGCGAGCCAGGGCGCCGGCACGACACGCGTGGACCTCACGACCCAGACCGTCACCCTGCCGGATGGCGAGGTGATCTCCTTCCGGATCGATCCGCGCAAGCGCGAGGCGCTGATGGAGGGTCTCGACGACATCGAACTCACGCTGCGCCACAGGCAGGCGATCGCGGATTGGCAGGCGAAGGACCGCGCCGCGCGGCCCTGGGTGTGGGAGCCCGTGGCGCGATGACGCTCCGCGTCCTGGCGCTGCCGGGCGACGGCGTCGGACCCGAGGTGACGGAGCAGGCGCTGCGCGTGCTGGACTGGTTCCGCGCGAAGCGCGGGCTCGACGCCGAGGTGGAGACGCGCGCCTTCGGCATGGCGTCCTGGCGCGAGCACGGCTCGCTGATGCCCGACGAGACCTGGGCCGCCATCATGGGCGCGGACGCGATCCTGTTCGGCGCGATCGGCAGCCTGGACCAGGCGACCATCGCGCCGGAGGAGCGGCGCAAGGGCGGGCTGCTCCGCGTCCGCAAGGCGCTCGATGTCTTCGCGAATGTCCGGCCCATCCGAATGCAGCCGGCCTTGGCCGAGGCCTCGCCCTTCAAGCCCCGCACGGTGCTCGGCACCGACATGGTGATCGTGCGGGAGCTCACGGCCGGCGTCTATTTCGGCACGCCGCGCGGCGTCGAAGGCGTGCCCGGGGAGAGGCGGGGCATCAACACCCACAGCTATACCGAAGCCGAGATCACCCGCATCGCCCGCTTCGCGTTCGAACTCGCCCGGCGCCGCCGCAGCCATGTCACGAGCGTGGACAAGGCGAATGTGATGGAAGCTGGCGCGCTGTGGCGCCAGGTGGTGACCGACGTGCACCGCAGCGGGTTTGCCGACGTGACGCTGGAACACATGCTGGCCGACAATTGCGCGCTGCAGCTCGGCCGGCAGCCCACGCGCTTCGACGTGCTGGTGACGGACAACCTCTTCGGCGCCCTGCTGTCGGATTGCGCGGGCGCGGTGCTGGGCAGCCTCGGCATGCTGCCCTCGGCCTCGCTCGGGCCGCAGCTTCCGGACGGGCGACGCCGAGCCCTCTACGAGCCCGTACATGGGTCGGCGCCCGATATCGCGGGCCAGGGCATCGCCAATCCGCTCGGCGCGATCCTGTCGGTCGGCATGATGCTGCGCTGGAGCGCGAAGCTGCCGGAGGAGGCGAACCGCCTCAATACCGCGGTCGCCGCCGCCCTGAACGCGGGCGCGCGGACGACCGATATCTGCGCGCCGGGGGAGAAGGCGCTCTCCACCGATGCCATGGGCGATGCCGTGCTCGCCGCACTCGAGGCCACGGACTGATACCGGCGGCACGAGGCTTCGACTCGTGCCGAGGCCGCGAATGCGGCCCGCCGGTGGTCCGGCGAGCCAAGCAAACCGGAGGTTTGCGCCCGGCGCATGAGGGTCAGCTAAAGATGAATACCAACGGTCGAAGCATTCGACCGTTGGTATGAGCCCGCATTTGAAGGCCGCACGCAGGGCGCGCTAGGCTCGCAGGAACGATAGACGGGAGACGCCCATGCGCCGAAGCATCCTCGCCGCCGCCGTCGCGGTGGTCCTTGCCCTGCCTGCCCAGGCGCAGGAACGCACGGTGCGCGTCATCTCGGGCTTCGCCGCCGGCGGCGCGGGCGACCTGATGGCGCGCCTCGCCGCGGATGGCATCGGCCCGATCATGGGCGTGCGCGCCGTGGTCGAGAACCGCACCGGCGCGAATGGGCTGATCGGCGCCGCCGAGGTCGCGCGCAGCGGTACGGACGGCAGCACCGTCCTGCAATGCCCGATGGGCACCATGACCATCAGCCCGGAATTGCCCGGCGCCGCGCTGCCCGTGGACCCGCGCACGGAACTGGTCGGCATCGCCAACATCGCGCTGTCCACCTACGGCTTCGTCGTCGCGGCCAATGGACCCTGGCGGGACATTCCTCAGTTGCTCACCGCCGCCCGCGCGCGGCCCGGCACGCTGACCTTCGCCTCGGCTGGCGTCGGCTCCGCGCAGCATCTCTCGGGCGAGCTGCTGCGGGCACGGGCGAACCTTGACATCACCCATATCCCCTATCGCGGCGCAACGCCCGCGGTGGTGGATATTCTGGGCGGCCGCGCGGATTTCATGATCACCAATCTCGGCGACGTCACGCGCCAGATCCAGGGCGGCGAACTGCGCCTGCTGGCGCTGGGCGATTCCGCGGGCTCGCCGCTCTTCCCCGATGCACGGCCCGTCGGCGCCTTCATCCCCGGCCTGGAGATGGCCGGCTGGTTCGGTCTCTGCGGCCCGCGGACGATGCCGGCCGAGCACATCGCACGCTGGGCGGACGCCACGCGCCGCATGCTGGAAAGTGCCACCATCCGGCGCCGGCTGCTGGACAACGGCCTGACACCGATCTTCGAGGGGCCGGAGGTGTTCAACGCCCGCATCCTCGCCGACCGCCAGCGCTGGGGCGAAGTGATCCGCAACGCCGGCATCCGCGCGAACTGAGATGACGCGCATCCTGCTCCTCCTTCTCCTGCTCGCGGTGCCCGCGCAGGCGCAGGAGCTGCGCATCGTCAACGGCTTCCTCCCCGGCGGCACGGCGGATGTGCTCGCGCGCCTGCTGGCCGATGCCGTGGCGCCCACCATGGGATCGCGCCCCGTGGTCGAGACGCGCACCGGTGCCAACGGCATGATCGCGGCGGAGGCGATCGCGCGCGGCCCGGCGGACGGAACGGCCGTGATGGTCTGCGTCATGGGCATGCTGGCCATCGCGCCGGAAATGCCGGGCGCACGGCTGCCGGTGGATGTCGGGCGCGAACTCCGCGGGGTCGCGACCATCGCGCTGTCGCCCTATGGGCTCGTCGTCGCGGCGAGCGGCCCGCATCGCGACATCGCGGCGCTGCTGGCCGCCGCGCGCACGCCCCAGGGCGTCACCTATGGCAGCGTCGGCCCCGGTTCCGCGCCGCATCTGGCGGGCGAGCTGCTGCGCCAGCGCGCAGGCGGGACCATGACGCATGTGCCCTATCGCGGGGCATCGCAGGCCATCATCGACATGCTCGCGGGGCGGGTGGACTTCATGTTCATCAGCCTCGGCGATGTCTCGCGCCAGATCCGCGCGGGGGAGCTCCGCCTCATCGCGCTGGGCGATGAGAGCGGGCGCGCGGTCTTTCCCGACGTGCCCGTGATCGGCAGCGTCGTGCCCGGTATCGCCGCGAACACCTGGTTCGGCCTCTGCGGCGCGCGCGCCATGCCGGATGCCGCGGCCGAGCGCTGGGCCGGCGCGGTGCGCATTGCGATGCAGGCGCCTGCGCTGGCGAGGAGGCTGGAGGAGATGGGCCTGACCCCGCACCCCGAAGGCCCCGCGGCCATGGATGCGCGCATCGCCGCCGACCGCGCACGCTGGGGCGCGGTGATCCGCACCGGCAACGTCAGGGCCGACTGAGATGGCAAGGCGCATCGCCGTCTTCACCAAGAACCGCGTCAATCCGAACTACGCGGCCTTCTTCGACGGCGCCTCGCGCGCCGCCGTGGCCGAGGGTGCCGCCGCCACCTGGCACACGCCCGATACGCCCGACGATCCGGTTCAGCAGACGGCGCTGCTGCGCGCGGTCGCGGCGGTACGCCCGGATGCCATCCTGTTCGCGCCAGCCGACGATGCGGCCATGGAAGGTCCGGTCGCGGAGATCAACGCGCTCGGTATCCCGCTCATCGGCTTCGTCAACCGGATGCGCGGCGACTTCTGTTCGTTCGTCGGCGCCGACGACCGCCTGATGGGCGAGACCATCGCGGCCCATCTGCTGGGCGCGCTGGGCGGCGCGGGCAAGGTGGTGCTGATCGAAGGCCCGCGCAGCGCGCCAACCGCCCGCGACCGCGGGGAAGGCTTC
>JAYRQX010000576.1:0-3426 GCA_041910415.1 Acetobacteraceae bacterium
CGCGCTGGATGCGGGCGGCGAATTCCTCGGGTGTCGAGCCGACGGGCTCATAAGTGTCGCGCACGAAGAGATCGGTGATCTCGGGTGAGCGGATGATGGAGACGAACGCCTGGTTCAGCCGCTGCGTGATCGCCGGCGGCATTCCCGCGGGGCCGAGCATCCCGTACCAGGTCTCCGTCTCGAAGCCCGGCAGGACCGTGTTGATCGTCTCGAGGTTCGGCATGGCGCGCGGCGGGCGCGCGCTGGAGATGCCGATGCCGCGGATGGTGCCCGCCGTCATATGGGTGGAGACCGCGGGCACGCCGAGAAAGCTTGCATCGATGCGGCCTGCCAGCATCTCCGTCACCACGGGCGCTGCGCCCTGGAAGGGCACATGCGTGAACTGGACGTTCGCGCGCTGCTGCAGCAGCTCCGCAAAGAGATGCGTCGTGCTGCCGATGCCGATGGAGCCGAAATTCACTTGCCCCGGGCGCGCCCGCGCATAGTCCAGGAACTCCCGCGTCGTCGTGACAGGCAGCGTCGCCCGCGTGCAGAGCAGCGACCCCAGCGTGAGCACGAGCGTGATCGGCGTGAAGCTGCGGATCGGGTCGTAGCTGATGCGCTGCACGGCGGGGCTGATCGTGAGCGCGCCGATATGCGCGAAATAGAGCGTGTAGCCATCGGGCGGCGCCTGGGCCACGACCTGCGCGCCGATGGTGCCGTTGGCACCGGGCCGCCCTTCGACGATCACGGGCTGGCCCATCGCGTCCTGCAGCTTCGCGGCAACGGGGCGGATGATGAGGTCCGCAGGCCCGCCCGCCGGCCAGGGATTGATGATGCGGATGGGGCGGGTGGGATAGGTGTCCTGCGCGATGGCGGGCCGCGCGACGCTCGCCCCCAGAACCCCGAACAGACCCCGCCGGCGAAGGGTGTGTGTCATCGCTGCGCTTCCTCGTGCCGCGCGCGTTCATGCGCGTGCGGTCGCTGCGCGCAGTATCAGCACGCCTCGCCTTGACGAGCAAGATTGTCCGACAATAGCCTTCCCACCTCGGCGCCACGCGCCGCAATGAAGCAGAGCAAGAGGAATGCCGATGTCCGCCGGTGACGCCGCCGAGCTCGACCTGCTGCGCCGTACCGTGCGCGGTTTCATCGACACGCATCTGAAGCCGCTGGAAGCCGAGGTCGACGCGGCCGACGACGTGCCGCACGCGACCATGCAGCGCCTGAAGCAGGAGGCGATGAAGCTCGGCCTCTGGGCCTACAACCTGCCGAAGGAGTTGGGCGGCCTCGGCCTCACCTTGCGCGAGCAGGTGGTGATCGGCGAGGAGATGGGCCGCACCTCCATGCCGCTCTCCGGCGCCTTCGGACGCATGCTCGGCTCGCTTCGCTTCGCCGACGCCGCGCAGCGCGAATGGCTGCTGGGCCCGCTGGTGCGCGCCGAGACCACCATCGCCTACGCGCTGACCGAACCCGATGCGGGGTCGGACCTGAACGCGCTGCGCACGCGCGCGCGGAAGGTGGATGGCGGCTGGGTGATCAACGGCGCGAAGCAGTTCATCTCCCACGCCGACACCGCCGACCACATCATCGTGCTCTGCGTCAGCGACACCGAAGCCAAGCTGACGCGCCGGCTGACGACGCTGATCGTGCCCAAGGGCACCAAGGGCCTGACCATCACGCGCCGCTTCCGCAAGGCGGGCTGGAAGGGCTACCATCTCGCGGCCTTCTCGCTCGAGGAATGTTTTGTTCCCGATGGCAACGTGCTCGGCGAAGCCGGGCGCGGCTTCGAGACGATGATGGCAACCGTCAACAACGACCGGCTGATGGTCGCGACCCGCTGCATCGGCATGGCCCAGGCCTGCCAGGACCTGGCCCTGCCCTGGGTGCGCGAGCGCAAGACCTTCGGACGCCCCATGGCCGACCACCAGGCCATTCAATTCGCCATCGCCGACAACGACGTGGAGATCACCGCGGCACGCCTGATGGCCGAACGCTGCGCTGCGCTGGGCGATGCGGGCGATCCGGAATTCCGCATCTTCGCGTCACGCGCCAAACTCTATGCCAGCGAGATGGCCGGCCGCGTCACCGACCGCGTGCTGCAGATCTTCGGCGGCGCCGGCTACATGGCGGACCTGCCGGTCGAGCGCTACTGGCGCGATGCGCGCGGCTTCCGCATCGGCGAGGGCACGTCGGAGATGCAGCGCATCCAGATCGCGCGCCACGTGATCGGCTGACGCGCCATGACACCGGCGCAGGAACGCATCGCGCGGCTGCTGAAGCCCGCCTCCATTGCCGTGGTCGGTGCCTCCACCGCCATGAACAAGCTGGCGGGCCAGTTGATCCCGACATTGCAGGCCAGTGGCTATGCGGGCCGCATCTACCCGGTGAACCCGCGCTACACGGACGTCTCCGGCCTTCCCTGCTATCCCTCGCTCGATGCCGTGCCGGGGCCGGTTGATCACTGCGTCATCGTCGTCGGCCGCGAACGCCTGCCCTCCGTGCTGGAAACCTGCAGGAAACTCGGCGTCGGCGGCGCCAGCATCTTCTCCTCGGGCTTCGCCGAGGCGGGTGAGGATGGCGTCGCGGCGCAGGAGGAACTGGTTCGCCAGGCCGGCGGCATGGCCTTCATCGGTCCGAACTGCATGGGCTTCGCGAATCTGGCGGACCGCGTCGTCGCCACCACCTCCAGCCTCATGCGCGCGGATGCGACGCCGGGCGACATCGCCGTGGCGTCGCAGAGCGGCGGCATCGCCTTCGCCGCCATCGGCTTCCGCGCCTATGCGCTCGGCCAGCGCTTCAGCCATGTGATCAACACCGGCAATTCCGCCGGCATTTCCTACACCGAACTCACCACCTACTTCTTCAACGATCCCTCGACGCGCGTCATCCTGATCGCCGCCGAGAGCGAGAAGGTGGTGGGCGAGGTCATCGCCGCCGTGACGCGCGAGGGGCTGAGAAAGCCCATCGTCATGCTGAAGCTCGGCCGCGGCGAGACGGGCGTGCGCATGGCCTTCTCCCACACCGGCTCGCTCGCCGGCGACTGGCGCGTGGTGCGCGATGTCGCGGAGCAGGCCGGCATCGTCTGCGCGGAGGATGTGGACGACGCGCTTGGGTGTTGCGAATTGCTGCGCCGTGGCTTCGGACCGGACCAGGCCGGCGGACTCGCCGCGCTCTGCATCTCCGGCGGCAATGTCGCGCTGCTGGCCGACCAGATGGACGCCCATGGCATCGACTTCGCACCGCTGAGCGCGGAGACCGGGGCCGCGCTGCGCGGCACGCTTCCGGACTTCATCTCCATTCACAATCCGATCGACATCACGGCTTTGGGGATGGAGGAACCGGCCCTGTTCCGCCGCGTGCTGGAACTCGCCGCGCAGGATCCGACCGTGAAGGCGGTGGTTCCCATCATGACCAGCGCGACGGACTACACGCCGACGGCGCGCCTGC
>JAYRQX010000577.1:0-2153 GCA_041910415.1 Acetobacteraceae bacterium
CGCGCGCGGCGAGTGCGTGGTCGGGCGGCAGGGCGGCCAGGAAGGGCTCGTCGAACAGCACGCGGCTCGTCAGCTCCGCGCCGTCCTCCTCGGTTGCCAGCACGGCGGCATCGAGCTCATGCCCGCGCAGCTTCGCGAGCAGGGCGGCGGTCTGGTCCTCCCAGGGCTCGATGGCCAGGGTCGGCAGCGCGTCCCGCAGCGGCGCGAAGACCAGGGGCAGCAGGTAGGGTGCGAGCGTCGGGATGATGCCGAGGCGCAGCCGCCCGGCCATCGGGTCGCGCATGCCGCGGGCGAGCGCCAGCACGGCGTCGGTCTCCGCCACGGCGGCGCGGACATGGCCCAGCAGTGCCTGGCAGGCGGCGGTCGGCACCGCCGCCTTGCTCGTCCGCTCGAACAGGACGACGCCCAGCTGTTCCTCGAGCTTGCGGACCTGCACGGAGAGCGTCGGCTGGCTGACGCCGCAAGCTTCCGCCGCACGGCCGAAATGACCGTGCTCCGCGACGGCGAGAAGGTAGCGGAAATCCCTGGGGTTCATGCGTTCGAACGAGCCATCGTCATAGCCGCCCTCTATCGGGGCGATTGAGCTTGAATGCCTTCTAATGTCATCGGACCCCACCTACAGTCGCGCAACACGTGTGGTGGCGCAACGTCGGTGCCGGGCCTGAAGATGTCCGACGCGGTTCCGCCACCGGACGGCGCCACAGGCAACAAGGCAGGAGGAACAAGGGATGGACGGAAACAGCGGCGCCGGGAAGTGCCCGGTCATGCATGGCAAGCCGACGGCGGTGCGCTTCTCCACGCGGGCCAACAAGGATTGGTGGCCGAACGCGCTGAACCTGCGCATCCTCGCCCAGCATTCCGCGAAGTCCGACCCGATGGGCGAGGGCTTCTGCTATGCCGAGGCGTTCCGGACGCTCGACCTCGAGGCGGTGAAGCGCGACGTCATCGCGCTGATGACGGTCAGCCAGGAGTGGTGGCCGGCCGACTATGGCCATTACGGCCCGCTCTTCATCCGCATGGCCTGGCACGCCGCCGGCACCTATCGCACGGCGGACGGCCGCGGCGGGGCGTCGAACGGCGCGCATCGCTTCGCGCCCGAGAATTCCTGGCCCGACAACGCGAATCTCGACAAGGCGCGGCGCCTGCTGTGGCCGATCAAGCAGAAATACGGCAACAGCCTCTCCTGGGCCGATCTGTTCATCCTCGCCGGCAATTGCGCGCTGCAATCCATGGGCCTGAAGCCTTTCGGCTTCGGCGGCGGCCGCGTGGACATCTGGGAGCCGGAGGAGGACATCTACTGGGGCGCTGAGGATGTCTGGCTCGGCGACAAGCGCTACAGCGGCGACCGCCATCTGGAGAACCCGCTCGCCGCCGTGCAGATGGGCCTGATCTACGTGAACCCGGAAGGCCCGAACGGCACTCCCGACCCGGTCGCCTCCGGCCGCGACATCCGCGAGACCTTCGCGCGCATGGCGATGAACGACGAGGAGACCGTCGCCCTCGTCGCCGGCGGCCACACCTTTGGCAAGTGCCACGGCGCGGGCGACGCGGCGCATGTCGGGCGTGAGCCGGAAGCCGCGCCGATGGAACAGATGGGCCTCGGCTGGAAGAGCAGCTTCGGCTCCGGCAAGGGCGTCGATGCCATCACCAGCGGCCTCGAGGGCGCCTGGACGCCGACGCCCACCTGGTGGGACAACAGCTACTTCGACATGCTGCTCGGCTTCGAGTGGGAACTGACGAAGAGCCCGGCCGGCGCGCAGCAGTGGAAGCCGACCGATCCCAATGCGCAGCGGCTGGTGCCGGACGCGCATGATCAGACGAAGCGCCACCCGCCGATGATGACGACGGCGGACATGGCGATGCGGATGGACCCCGAGTACCGCAAGATCTCGGAGCGCTTCCACAAGAACCCGGCCGAGTTCGCCGACGCCTTCGCCCGCGCCTGGTTCAAGCTGACCCATCGCGACATGGGGCCGAAGTCCCGCTACCTCGGCGCCGATGTCCCGAAGGAGGACCTGATCTGGCAGGACCCCGTGCCGCCGGTGGACCACCCGCTGGTGAATGACGCCGACATCGCCGCGCTGAAGGCGCAGGTGCTCGCATCCGGCCTCACCGTGCCGCAACTCGTGGGCACGGCCTGGGCTTCCGCCGCC
>JAYRQX010000578.1:0-3523 GCA_041910415.1 Acetobacteraceae bacterium
CAGCAGCGCCGGGATCATCGTCTTCAGCTTCTGCCAGGACAGGATGTCGAGGCCGAGCTGGCAGAGATGGGATGTCGAGCCGAGCACGGCCGCCGCCTTTTCGTCATGCGCGCCCGCCAGCATCAGATCCAGCAGCAGCACCTGGTCGCGCGGCGTCGTGGTCGCGACGGCATCCGCCGGATGGTCCCAGGCGAGGCCCGCGGGCGGGATCAGCCCGCGATGCGTCGTGCCCGTCATGCCAATCCGCTTGCAGAAGGCGTTGACCGTCTCCGTCCCCAGCAGCTCCAGCGTGATCTGCGTGCAGACATTGTCCGAGGTGATGATCATGTTCACCAGCGCGTCGCGCAGCGGGATCACGCAACCCGGCGTCATGTGCTGGTAGGTGCCGGAGTTCACGTCCTTCTGCAGCCGCGCCTCGATCGTCACGGTCTGGTCCAGCCGCAGCCGGCCCTGGTGCACGGCCTCCATCGCCGCCATCAGGATGGAGGTTTTTCTTGTCGATGCCGACGGTGTCGGCACCTCCGCCTCGCGCCCATAGCTGCGGCCGCTCGAAAAATCCTTCACCGCATAGCTGGTGTTGAAGGGCTGCGCGGCGCAGATCGCGTCCAGCGTGGCGCCCAGGTCTTGCATCATGCGTCCTCCCGCAACAGGCTGCCACGCTAGAGCGGCCGCGGCGCCGTATCCAGACCCGGCGGGACGCGCGGGCAGGAGGGAACAGCCATGAAGATCGACCACGTCTCCCTGACCTATTTCAGGTGGGAGAACATCCCGCCGACCCACTACACGGTGGGCTCGTCCAACATGGTCGGCAGCACGGTGATGGGGCTGCTGTCGATCCGCACCGATGACGGCATCGAGGGCAACGCCTTCCTCGGCACGGCGATGGTGCCCGCGACGAATGACGGTGAGCAACTGATCCGCTGGCTGAAGCCGCTGCTGATGGGCGCCGATCCGCTGGAGCGCGAGCGCCTCCACCAGGCCATGCGCAAGCGGTCGCGCATCGCGAGCTTCCGCGTCATCGGTGCGGTCGATGTCGCGCTGTGGGACATCGCGGGCAAGGCGGCGGGCATGCCGATCCACCGGCTGATGGGCACGTATCGCCACGCCGTGCCGGCCTATGCGAGTTCACAAATCCTGCCGGATGCGAAGGCCTATGCCGAGGAAGCGCTGTCCTTCAAGGCGCGTGGCTGGCGCGCCTACAAGATCCATCCGCCGCAGACCGCGCGCGTGG
This sequence comes from Acetobacteraceae bacterium, assembly GCA_041910415.1. GTDB lineage: Bacteria > Pseudomonadota > Alphaproteobacteria > Acetobacterales > Acetobacteraceae > JAYRQX01. The sequence continues at coordinate 1,232 of JAYRQX010000578.1, forward strand.
ATATCGGCGTCGCCGAAGCCGTGCGCGCGGCGGTGGGGGACGAGCACACGCTGATGTTCGACGCCGCCTGGTGCTACGGCTACGAGGATGCTCTGAAGGTCGGCTTCGCCTGCCAGCGCCTCGGCTACCTCTGGTACGAGGACCCGCTGACCGAGGAGGAGATCTACCGCTACGTCGATCTCAAGAAGAAGCTGGATATCCCGGTCATGGCGACCGAATACCCGGCGGGCGGGCTCGACACCTACGGCATCTGGATCACCGAGCGCGCGACGGACTATCTGCGCGGCGACATCCCGCAGAAGGGCGGCCTGACCACCATGCTGAAGACCGCGCATCTCGCGGAAGCCTTCGGCATGAAATACGAAATCCACCACAGCGGGAATTCGCTGAACAACGTCGCCAACCTCCACCTCGCCTGCGCCATCCGGAATTGCGACTGGTTCGAGGTGCTGCTGCCCGATGCGTCCCACAAATACGGGCTGGTCGAGGACATCACGGTGGATTCGGACGGCCTGGCCCATGCGCCGCAGAAGCCCGGCCTCGGTGTCGCGATCGACCGCGATCTCGTGAAGCGCATGACAGAACGTGTGCTGGAGTAGCGGTGCCGTGCCGCGCCAGCTCCACATCAACCTCTTCATCCACGCCCGCGGCCACCATGAGGCCGCCTGGCGCCACCCGGACGCGACGCCTCTCGCGCTCACGGATATCCGCTACTACACGGAGCTCGCGCAGAAGGCGGAGCGTGGGCTCTTCGATTCCATCTTCCTTGCCGACCAGTTGGCCTCGCCGCCCGATGTCGCCCATGCGCCGCGCATGTGGCTCGAGCCCATCACCGTGCTTGCGGCCCTTGCCGGCGCGACGCGCCGCATCGGCCTCATTGCCACCTGCTCCACCACCTACACCGAGCCCTTCAACCTCGCCCGCCAGTTCGCCTCGCTCGACCACATCAGCGGCGGCCGCGTGGGATGGAACATCGTCACCTCCTGGCTCGCGCTCGCGGCCGATAATTTCGGCGATTCCGGCCAGGTCAGCCATGCCGGGCGCTACGAGCGCGCCGAGGAATACATGCAGGTCGTCAAGGGCCTGTGGGACAGCTGGGCCGATGACGCCGTGGTGGACGACCGGGCCGCGGGCCTCTACGCGCGCACGGACCGCATCCGCGCGGTGAACCACCGCGGCGCGCACTACCAGGTGAAGGGCCCGCTCAACATGCCGCGCGGCCCGCAGGGGCGGCCCGTCTTCGTGCAGGCGGGATCGTCGGAGACCGGCAAGCGCTTCGCGGCGCGCCATGCGGAGGCGGTCTTCACCGCCCAGATGGAGAAGGCGACCGCGAAGGAATTCTATTCCGAGCTGAAGGCGCTCGCCGTTGCCGAAGGGCGTGACCCCTCGCAGGTGGTGATCCTGCCGGGCCTGTCCCCGGTGATCGCCTCCACCGAGGCGGAAGCCGAGCGCCTGTCCCGCGAACTCAACGATCTCAGCGACCCCGAGGTCGGGCGCTCGCGCCTGTCGGGGCGCTTCGGTGGTCATGATTTCTCGCACCTGCCGCTCGACAGGCCGCTGACGCCCGAGGACTTCCCGGATCCGGAGACCGTGCAGGCGGCGCGCAGCCGCACGGAGGTCATCATCGGCCTCGTGCGGCGGGAGAAGCCGACGCTGCGCCAGCTCCTCGGCTATCTCGCCGGCGCGCGCGGCCACTATGTCACGACCGGGACGCCGGAGCGCATCGCCGACCTCATCGAGGAGTGGTTCGCAGATGGCGCCGCGGACGGCTTCAACCTGATGCCGCCGGTGCTGCCTTCCATGCTCGATGTCTTCATCGAGCATGTCGTGCCGATCCTGCAGAAGCGCGGCCTGTTCCGGCGAGACTACACCGGGACGACGCTGCGCGAGCATTACGGCCTGGCGCGGCCGGCGGGATTCTAGCCGGCGACTTCTCCTTCCAGCGCGTCCAGCAGCCGCGCCGGCCACCAGCGCGGAATGCCCTGGCCGATCAGCACCAGCCGCGTGCGGCGGTCGGCCGAGGGCCAGTCGTCCAGCCATTGCACGGGGTGCAGCACATGGCGCACGCCATGGATCACCGCTGGCCTGTCGGGCGCCTCCGCCAGTTGCACGATGCCCTTCAACCGCAGCAGCTTTGCCCCGGCGTGTTCCGCCAGGCCTTCGAGGAACAGCGGCAACACCATCGCGGGCAGCGGCGCGTCGCGCAGGATGGCGATCGCCTCCACCCCCGCGCTGTGCCGCGCCGGCATCGAGGCCGCGCGCAGCCAGGCGTCCTCGGCCGGCGTCAGCGCC
>JAYRQX010000579.1:0-5338 GCA_041910415.1 Acetobacteraceae bacterium
CCACGATGGCGAGCCGGTGCGCGCGAAGGACTGCGTCGCCTCCATCCGCCGCTGGGCCGCGCGCGATGCGCTGGGTCAGGTGCTGATGGCGCAGACCGACGAACTCGCCGCACCCGACGACCGCACCATCGTCTTCCGCCTGAAGCGCGCCTTCCCGCTGCTGTTCGAGGCGTTGGGCAAGCCCTCCACCCCCGTCTGCTTCATCATGCCCGAACGGATCGCGCAGAGCGATCCTGCGCGCGCGGTGACGGACATGACCGGCAGCGGCCCCTTCCGCTTCAAGGCGGATGAGCGCGTGCCCGGCGCCCGCGTCGTCTATGAGCGTTTCGCCGATTACGTGCCGCGCCCCGAGGGCGTGCCGACCTGGACCGCCGGGCCGAAGCGCGTGCATTTCGACCGCGTCGAATGGCATGTGACGCCCGATGCGGCGACGGCATCCGCCGCGCTGACGAATGGCGAGATGGACTGGTGGGAGGAGCCGACGCCGGACCTGCAGCCCGCGCTGCGGCGCAACCGCAACGTGGTGCTGGAAATACCGGACCCGACCGGCCGCATCGCGACCTGCCGCTTCAACCACCTGCATCCGCCCTTCAACAACCCCGCCATCCGCCGCGCGCTGCTGGGCGCGGTGAACCAGGCGGATTTCATGACCGCGGTCATCGGCACCGACCGCAGCCTGTGGCGCGAGCATGTCGGCTTCTTCCCGCCGGGCACGCCGCTCGCCTCCCAGGCGGGGATGGAGGCGCTGACCTCCCCGCGCGACATGGACAAGGTGAAGCGCGACCTCGCCGCGGCCGGCTACAACAACGAAAGGGTCGTGCTGATCGCGGCGACCGACTACCCGGCGCTGCATGCGATGGCGCAGGTGGGCAACGACATGTTCCGCCGCGCCGGGCTGAACGTGGACTATGTGGCGGCGGACTGGGGCACGGTGGTGCAGCGCCGCGCCAACCGCGAGGCGCCGGAGCGCGGCGGCTGGAGCGCCTTCTTCACCGCCTGGTCGGGCATGGACATGTTCAACCCCGGCGTCCACCAATCCCTGCGCGGCAATGGCGCGCAGGCCTGGTTCGGCTGGCCCAGCATCCCGCGGCTGGAGGAGCTGCGGACCGCCTGGTTCGAGGCCCCGGACCAGGATGCGCAGAAGCGCATCGCGCAGGAGATCCAACTCGTCGCCTTCGATCAGGTGCCCTATCTGCCGCTCGGCCAGTATTTCGTGGCGACCGCCTATCGCCGCGGCCTGACCGGCGTGCTGAAGGGGCTTCCGCTGTTCTGGAACGTCCAGCGCAGCTGAACGCCCCCGCCCCACCCCGCGCCGCTTGCGGTGCGGGCCGCGGGCTGGTCAGATGCGGGGCAGAAGAGCGCCTCCGGCCCCCTGCCGGATGACCGTGCCCGGGAGACAAGACATGAACCGCCGCAGCCTGCTCGCCGGCTCCGCCGCTGCCGCATCCACCGCCGCCTTGCCGAACCGCGTCGCGATCGCGCAGGCGCCGCAGAACCGCGTGCTGAAGATGGTCCCGCAGGCGAACCTGACCAGCCTGGACCCGATCTGGACCACCGCGAACATCACGCGCAACCACGGGTACATGATCTTCGACACGCTCTACGGCATGACGGCGGATTTCCAGCCGACGCCGCAGATGGCCGAAGGCGCGGTGACCGCGGATGACGGCCGGACCGTCACCATCACCCTGCGCTCCGGGTTGAAATTCCATGACGGCGAGCGGGTGCGCGGCGCGGATTGCGTCGCCAGCCTGAACCGCTGGATGAAACGCAGCCCGATCGGGCAGAAGCTCGAGACCTTCGTGGACGAGCTCTCCGCGCCTGACGACCGGACGATCCGCTTCAGGCTGAAGCGGCCCTTCCCGCTGCTGCTGAACGCGCTGGCGCAGGTCTCCAACAGCCCGCCCTTCATCATGCCGGAGCGGCTGGCGCGCACCGATCCCTTCCAGCAGGTGCGGGAAGCCATCGGCAGCGGGCCGTACCGCTTCAAGGCGGACGAGTTCAACTCCGGCAGCCGCGTCGTCTACACGAAGAACACCGACTACGTCCCCTTGAGCAGCGGCACGCCGTCGCTGACGGCCGGCCCCAAGGTCGTGCATTTCGACCGCGTGGAATGGCACATCATCGTCGATCCCTCGACCGCGGCGGCGGCCTTGCAGACCGGCGAGATCGACTGGTTCGAGCAGCCGCCGCCCGAGATCCAGCAGGTGCTCAGGCGGAACCGTCAGGTCAGGCTCGACATCATGGACCCGCTGCCGCTGATCGGCATCATGCGGTTCAACCACCTGCATCCGCCCTTCAACGACAAGAAGATGCGCCAGGCGATGCTGCCCGCGGTCAGCCAGGAAGACTTCATGTCGGCGATCGTGGGTCCCGACCCCAGCATCTACAACACGCAATGCGGCGTCTTCACCCCCGGCACGCCGCTGGCGAACGATGCCGGCATGTCCGTGCTGACCAGCCCGCGCAGCCTGGACCGCGCCAAGGCGCTGATGCGGGAGGCCGGCTACACCAACCAGCCCATGCGCCTGATCGGCCCGACCGACATCCTGGCACCGGCGGCGCAGACGCAGGTGGGCGCGGACCTCGTGCGGCGCCTCGGCTTCAACGCGGACATCGTGCTGACGGACTGGGGTACCACGGTGCAGCGGCGGACGAGCCGCGAGCTGGTCGAGCGCGGCGGCTGGTCCATGCTGTTCACCAGCTTCTCCTCGTTCGACTTCGTCGATCCGTCCGCCCACTTCCCGCTGCGCGGCAATGGGCTGCAGGCCTGGCCGGGCTGGCCGACGATCCCCCGCCTGGAGGAACTGCGCGACAACTGGTTCGTCGCCCCGAACCTGGATGCGCAGAAGGCCATCGCGCGGGAGATGCAGACGGTCGCGCTGGACGAACTGCCCTACATCCCCATCGGCGCCTATCTTTCCATCACCAGCCTGCGCGCGAACCTGACCGACCGCGTGAAGGGGCTCGCGCTCTTCTGGGGCATCCGGAGGACCTGACCGATGATGCTGCGTCGGCGTGGGGTGCTGGCGGCGGGTGCGGCAGGGGGGCTCGCGCGGCCCGCGGCCGCCCAGCCGGCGCGCGTGCTGAAATTCGTGCCCCAGGCGGATCTCTCCTCCCTGGATCCGATCTGGACCACCGCGAACGGCACGCGGAACATGGGCTACATGGTCTTCGACCAGCTGTTCGGGAGTGACGGCCAGTTCCGCCCGGTGCCGCAGATGGCCGAAGGGCATGTCGAGGAGGATGACGGGCGCCGCGTGATCATCACGCTGCGCCCGGGGTTGAAATTCCACGATGGCGAGCCCGTGCGAGCCAGGGATTGCGTGGTCAGCATCCAGCGCTGGATGCGCCGCCACGCCATGGGCCAGAAGATGGCGCCGGTGGTGGACGAGATCAGCGCGCCGGACGACCGCCGCATCGTCTTCCGCCTCAAGCGCCGCTATCCGCTGCTGGTGGAATCGCTGGCGTCGCCGGTCGCGCCGCCCTGCTTCATCATGCCCGAACGCCTCGCGCGCACCGACGCCTTCACGCAGCTGCGCGAGGTGGTGGGCAGCGGGCCGTATCGCTTCAAGGCCGATGAATACCGCACCGGCAACCAGGCGATTTTCGAGCGTAACGCCGACTATGTGCCGACGCCCGACCGCTCCACCGGCATGACCGCCGGTCCGAAGGTGGTCCACTTCGACCGCGTGGAATGGCGCACCATCCCCGATGCCGCGACGGCGGCGGCGGCCATGCAGGCGAACGAGATCGACTGGTACGAACAGCCGCCGCCCGAGATCCAGCAATTGCTCCGCCGCGGCCGCACGATTTCCATCGAGCCGATCGACGTGCTGCCGATGATGGCGCTGATGCGCTTCAACTTCCTCAACCCGCCCTTCAGCGAACAGAAGATGCGCCAGGCGCTGCTGCCGGCGATCGACCAGGAGCAGTTCATGCACGCGGCGGTCGGCACGGACCCCGCGCTGTACCTGACCAATGTCGGCTTCTTCACACCTGGTGGGCCGATGGCGTCCGACGTCGCGCTTGGCCCGTTGCAGGGGCCGCGCAGCATCGACCGCGCGAAGGCGCTGTTGCGGGAGGCCGGCTACACCAACCAGCTGATCCGCCTGATGGGGCCGACCGATATTCTCGTTCCTTCGGCGCTGACGCAGGTGGCGCTGGACCTGTTCCGCCGCCTCGGCGTGAACCTCGATGCGGTGCTGACGGACTGGGGCACGGTGGTGCAGCGGCGCGCGAGCCGGGAGCCCTTGGAGCGCGGCGGCTGGTCGGTCTCCATGTACGCCTTTTCCTCGATGGACTACCTGACGCCGGCGACCAACCCGACGCTGCGCGCGAACGGGGCAGGGGCCTGGTTCGGCTGGCCCGACATCCCACGCCTGGAAGCGCTGCGCGATGCGTGGTTCGAGGCACCGACGCTGGAACAGCGCCAGGCGCTGGCACGCGAGATGCAGGTCCTGGGCATGCAGGAACTGCCCTACATCCCCGTCGGCGCCTATCGCTCCATGACGGCAATCCGCAACAACCTGGCCGACCGCGTGCGGGGAATGGCGATCTTCTGGGGAATCAGACGGACATGACCATCCAGCGACGCGATCTTGCCCTGGCGGCCGCCGCGGCCACCGCCCTGCCGCGCGTCGCGACCGCGCAGAATGCGGCGCAGCGCGTGATCAAATTCGTGCCCCAGGCGAACCTCTCCTCGCTCGATCCCATCTGGACCACGGCGACCGTCACGCGCAACCACGGCTACCTCATCTACGACACGCTCTACGGCACCGATTCGCAGTTCCGCATCCAGCCCCAGATGGCCGAGGGCCACACGGTCGGGGAGGACGGCCGGCGCGTGACGATCACGCTGCGCGAGGGGCTTCGCTTTCACGATGGCGAACCGGTGCTGGCGAAGGACTGCGTCGCGAGCCTGAAGCGCTGGATGAAGCGCAGCCCCTTCGGCCAGAAGCTGGAGACGCTGGTCGACGACCTCTCCGCCGATGGCGACCGTCGCATCGTGTTCCGCCTGAAGCGGCCGTTCCCGCTGCTCTTCGCGGGCCTCGGCGTGCCGTCGGCGCCCATCTGCTTCATGATGCCGGAGCGGATCGCGAACACCGATCCCTTCCAGCAGATCCGCGAGCCCGTCGGCAGCGGCCCCTTCCGCTTCAAGTCCGACGAGTACCGCACCGGCAGCTTCGTCGCCTATGAACGCTTCGACCAGTACCGCCCCAACGCCAATGCCGGCCCCGCCAGCCTGAATGCGGGGGCGAAGGTGGCCCATTTCGCGCGGGTGGAATGGCCGATCATCACCGATCCCGCGACCGCCTCGGCCGCGCTGCAGGCCGGC
>JAYRQX010000580.1:0-1699 GCA_041910415.1 Acetobacteraceae bacterium
GACGCCAAGCAGACGGCGCCGGGCCGCTACGAGGTGTTCACCCATGGCGGGCGCAATCCCACGGGCATCGACGCGGTTGCCTGGGCGAAGCGCGTCGAGGAGCTCGGCGCGGGGGAAATCCTGCTGACCTCGATGGACCGCGACGGCACGAAGCAGGGATTCGACCTGCCGATGCTGGCCGCCGTGCGCCGCGCCGTGCGGCTGCCGCTCGTCGCCTCGGGCGGCGTCGGCGCGGTCGAGGATTTCGTGCGTGGCGCGGAGGCCGGGGCGACCGGGCTGCTGGCGGCGAGCGTGTTCCACTACGGGATGTTCCGGATCGCGGATGCGAAGGCGGCGCTGGCGGCGGCCGGCCTGCCCGTGCGCCCGATCCGCCAGCGCGGAGACTGAGAGGGCGCGATGGCGAAGACCATGAAGAAAAAGGCGGCGCCCAAGAAGGCCGCGAAGAAGCTGCCGCGCAAGGCCAAGGTGAAGCTCAAGCGCGTGAAGGTCGCGCCGGCGCTGGCCCGGCCGGCGGCGGCGAAGAAGAAGGCGAAGAAGGCCGCGAAGCTGCCCAAGGTGGTGCGGCGGGAAGAAGCGCGCGTGCTGGCGCCCTTCGCGGTGCCGGCCTCGGCCGCCAGGGCGTCCGTGCTGGACGATCTGTGGCAGGTGGTCGAGGCGCGGCGCCGGGCGGGCGACGTACAGCATTCGCATTCGGCGCGGCTGCTCGCGCGCGGCACGGCCAAGGTCGCGCAGAAGCTCGGCGAGGAAGCGGTCGAGTGCGTGATCGAGGCGGCGACGGGCAACCGCGCGGCAACGGTGCTGGAATCGGCCGACCTGCTCTACCACCTGGTCGTGGTCTGGGTGGATGCGGGCATCAAGCCGGACGAGGTCTGGGCCGAACTCGCGCGGCGCCAGGGAATCTCCGGCATCGCCGAGAAGGCGGCGCGCCCGCAGGGGCTGGTGCGCGCGGCGGGGACGACGAAGCTGCCGTGATGGCCGCGCCGGTGATCCGCAGGGCGGAGCCCGGCGATCACGCGGCGATCGATGCGCTGCTGCGGGCGGCTTTCGCCGGTCCAGCCGAAGCCGAGTTGATGGCTGCCCTTCGCCATGAAGGCGCGGTGCTGTCGGAATGGGTGGCGATCGAGGATCACGGGGTGCTTGGCCAGGTCGCGATGAGTGCGGCGGAGGTCGCGGGACGTCCGGTTGCGGCGCTCGCACCGCTCGCCGTGGCGGACGGTGCCCGCAGACAGGGCATCGGCGCGGCGCTGGTGCGCGCGGCGCTGTCGCAGTGCGGGGCGGCGGCGGTGCTGGTGCTCGGCGACCCCACCTATTACCGCCGCTTTGGCTTTTCGGCTCCTGCTGCGGCCGGCGTCACCGGCGTGCCCTGGGCGGGGCACCATGCTTTCCAGGCACTGGTGCTGCGCCCGGGCGCGCCGTTGGAAGGCGCGATCCGCTACGCCGGCGCCTTTCATGCGTTCACCTAGACGGAATTCGTTCGCGTGGGCTCACCGATTCCTCTCCAGGCTTTTGTTTGAGCGAGCATCTTCGCCCGATCAGATGGTACCTGCGGCACGAGGCTTCGACTCGCGCCGAGGCCGCGACGGGCACCCATGCGAAATCGCTGCGCGATTTCGATGGGAACCCGGAATGTGGCCCGCTCGCGGTCGGCTGTGCCGATCCGCCGGTGATCAGGCGAGCCAGGCAAACCGGAGGTTTGCGC
>JAYRQX010000581.1:0-5637 GCA_041910415.1 Acetobacteraceae bacterium
CGGCCGAGTCCAGCGTGTCGGCTATCGCGACTGGATGGTGAGGGAGGCCGAGCGCCTCGGCGTGGTCGGCTGGGTGCGCAACCGCGCGGATGGCAGCGTGGAGGCGCTGGTGGCCGGCGATATCGCGGCGGTCCAGGCGCTGCTGTCGGCCTGCCGGCGCGGGCCGCGCCTGGCGCGCGTGGACGCGATCGCCGAGGAGTTCGCGGAGCCGCCGGCCGAGCCGGGCTTCCGCCGGCTGCCGGGCGCCTGAACCGCCATTCTTGCCGCGGGTCGAAACTGCGATAGGCTTTGGCGCAGCCCGATCGCAGGAGAGTTCCCATGGACACTCTGGCCCAACCGGTTTCGGACGCCTCGGCCTGGTACGGGCCGGACATGCTGCACGACCGGTCCTGGACGGTGCCGCTCAGCGAGGCGATGCGGGACGAGTTGCTGGCGGCGACGCGCACCCTGCGCGCGCGGGGCCTCGGCATGGCCGCCTTCGGGCGCGACGACTTCCCGTTGCCGCTGACCGGCCCCGTGCTGGCCGATGCGATGGAGCAGGTGCTGCACGGCCGTGGCTTCGTGCTGCTGCGGCGCCTGCCGATCGAGGGACTGGATGAGGCGACGCTCAAGACGCTCTACTGGGGCGTCGGCCAGCATCTCGGCACGCCCGTCACGCAGAACAGGCAGGGCGACCTGATCGCGACGATCCGCGACCAGGGCCTCGACGTGAACGCGCTGAACGTGAAGCCTTCGCAGACCAATGCGGAGCAGCGGCCGCACACCGACCCGGGCGACGTGGTCACGCTGCTCTGCGTCAACGCCGCGAAGTCGGGCGGGCTCAGCCGCATCGCGAGCAGCATGACCATCTTCAACGAGATCCTGGCCTCGCACCCCGAGGAACTCGAATATCTCTACCGCGGCTTCCACCACGATCTGCGCGGCGATGCGTCCGCCGCCGCGCCCTTCGGCTGCACGCCGCGACCGGTGCCCGTCTATCGCTGGCGCGACGGCAAGCTCTCCTGCGTCTTCAACGCAAGCTCGGTGAAGGACGCGCAGCGCCGCATGGGCCGCATGGTGCCCGAGCACGAGATGGGCGCGATCGATCGCATGGTGGAACTCGCGCGCAGCGACCGGCTGCGGCTCGACATGGAATTCGCGCCGGGCGACATGCAATTGCTGAACAACTACACGATCCTGCACTGGCGCACCGAATTCCAGGACCATGCGGAAGCCGAGCGCAAGCGCCGCCTGCTGCGGTTCTGGCTCGCGATCGAGAATGCGCGGCCGCTCGATCCGCTGCTGATGTCCGGCTACATCGCGGGCGCGACCGTGGGCCGCCAGGCAGAGCCCGCCGCGCATGCCTAGGCGCCTGCTGACGGCGCTCCTTCTCCTTCTCGGCGCAACGCCGCCGGCCCTGGCGCAGCCCTATCCCCAGCGGCCGGTCCGCATCGTCGTTGCCTTCGCGCCGGGCGGGCAGACCGACGTGGTCGCGCGCACGGTGGCCGAAGCGCTCGCGCCGCGCCTTGGCGTGCCCGTGCTGGTCGAGAACCGACCTGGCGGCGGCGGCAATATCGGCACCGACGCGGTCGCGCGGTCCACGCCCGATGGCCACACGCTGGCGGTCGCCGCGATCAACACCTTCGGCGCGACCCCGGCGCTCTATCGCAGCATGCCCTATGATCCCGTGCGCGACTTCGCGCCGATCATCCACATGGTTTCGAGCCCGAATGTGCTCGTCGTCGGCGCGTCCTCGCCCTACCGGACGCTTGCCGAGCTTCTCGCCGCGGCGCGTGCGCGGCCGGGGGCACTCAGCTACGGCACGGCGGGGGCGGGTTCCTCGCTGTTCCTCTTCATGGAATTGCTCAAGGCGCGCGCGGGGGTGGATATTCTCCACGTCGTCTATCGCGGCAGCGCGCCCGCACTGGCCGATGTGCTCGCGGGCAACCTGACGATGGTCTTCGATTCCGTGCCCAGCGCGATCGGGCAGATCCGCAGCGGGCCGTTGCGGGCGCTCGGGGTGAGCCCGGCGGAACGCGTGGCCGTGCTGCCCGATGTGCCGACGATCGCGGAGGCCGGCATCCCCGGTTTCGCGCAGGAATCCTGGCTCGGCCTCGCCGCGCCCGCGGCGACACCGCCTGCCGTCATCGAGAGGCTGAACGCGGAGGCCAACGCGATCCTCGCCGACCCCGCCATCCGCGCACGGCTGGAAGGCATGGGCACGCGCCCCGTGGGCGGCACGGCAGCCGCCTTCGGCGCCTTCGTGGCGGAACAGGTCGCGACCTGGGGCGAGGCGGTGCGCCGTTCGGGCCACCAGCCCGAATGATCGCGCGTCGCTCGCTCCTCGCCGCCGGACTTGCGCTGCCCGGCGTCGCGCAGGCGCAGGCATTCCCCGCGCGCCCGGTGCGGATCGTCATACCCTACGCCCCCGGCGGCGGCACCGACATCATCGTCCGCGCGATCGCCGGCGAGATCCAGGGCGCGCTCGGCCAGCCGCTCGTGGTGGAGAACCGGCCGGGTGCGGCGACGGCCGTCGGCACGGACCTGGTCGCGAAGGCGACGCCGGATGGCTACACGATGCTGGCCTCCGACAGAGCCTTCGTCATCAATCCCGGCCTGCTGGGCAGCCGGTTGCCCTATGACACGCTGCGCGACTTCGTCGGCGTGACGATGATGGCGAGCGGGCCGGTCGTGCTGCTCGCCCATCCCTCGATATCCGCGCGGACGCTGCGGGAGCTGATCGCCCATGCGCGCGCCAATCCCGGGCGGCTCAGCTACGGCTCCGGCGGCAACGGCACGGGGCCGCATCTGGCCGGCGTGTTGCTGAGCCAGGCGGCGGGGATCGAGCTGCTGCACGTTCCCTATCGCGGCACGGCGCCGGCGTTGAACGACCTGCTGGGTGGACAGGTGCGCATGATGTTCGGCGGCATCAGCTCCGGCCGCGTGCATGTGGATGCGGGTGCGCTCCGCGCCCTGGCCGTGACGGGACGCCAGCGCAGCCCCGCCATGCCTGACGTGCCGACCTTCGCCGAGCTGGGCCTTGACGTGGATGCCGACAGCTACTGGGGCATCTATGCCCCGACCGGCACGCCCGATGCGGCGCGGGACGCGATCAGCCGCAACGCCGCGCAGGTGCTGCGGTCCGATGCGCTGCGCGCGCGGTTGGCGGACCTTGGCTACGCCATCATCGCCAACACCCCAGCCGAGCACGATGCGCAGTTCCGACGCATGGCCGAGCGCTGGCGCGCGGTGATCGCGCAGGCGAACGTCACGGCCGACTGACGAATCCAGGAGCTGAAGGACCATGACCGCGCTGGACGAGGACATCGCGCCGTCGCCGCTGCCGCCGCCCGGCACGCGCGTGCTGATCACGGGCGGAGCGCAGGGCATTGGGCGCGCGGTCGCCGATGCCTTCCACGCGCGCGGTGCGCGCATCTGCATCCTGGACACGGCGGAGGTGCCCGAGGCGCCGCCGCAATGGCTGGTGATCCGCGGCAGCGTGGCCTCGGAGGCCGAGACCGAAGCGGCCTTCGCGGCGATGGACAAGGCCTGGGGCGGCGTGGACGTGGCGCATGCCAATGCCGGCATCTCCGCCAACAAGCCGACCGCCGAGCTGACCTTCGAGGAATGGCGCCGGACCATCGACATCAACCTGAACGGCGCCTTCCTGACCGCGATGGCCGCCGGCCGCCGCATGGTGGAGCAAGGTCATGGACTCGTGCTGTTCACCGCGAGCATGCTGCACGACGTGGCCGGTGCCGGCCGCGCGGCCTATTGCGCGAGCAAGGGCGGCGTCGCGAACCTGGCGCGCAGCCTCGCCTGCGAATGGGCGGAGCATGGCGTGCGCGTGAACGCGCTGGCCTCTGGCTATGTGGAGACGGCGCTGGTCGCGGAGCTGATCCAGCGCGGCCGGGTGGACGAGGCCGCGATCCGGCGCCGGTCGCCGCAGCGGCGCCTGGTCCACCCCAGGGAGGTCGCGTCGATGGCGCTGTTCCTTGCCTCGCCGGCGGCCTCCGCGATCAATGGCGCGGTCCTGCCGGTGGATGGCGGCTGGACCGCGAACGCGGCACCGTAGCGCGGCAGCCCCGCACGCCGCGCCACCAAGCCCCGCGCCGCGCGCGCGGCGCTTTTCCTTGCAATCCCGCCCGGGAAGGCGCATCTGCCATCCACCGGAGCGGTTGATCGCCCGGACGTGACCCCGGCTGCGTGATCGGCCGCCCCCCGGACAGGTTCTCGCCCAGGCGCGACGACCGCGGGATGAGGCGCCCGGGCCGGGTCCATGCCATCCCTTCCTGGTTCGGCCCAATCTCGCGGGGCGTTCCTCCCGCAACAGCGCGGAGCGCGTCGCCGGAGTGCGCGCGCCGTCGCGCACCTGTATGGATTCCTCAGTGACTCTTTTCACCGATCTCAGCCTCTCCACGCCCATCCTGAGCGCGCTGGAGGAAGCCGGCTACGAGAAGCCCACGCCGATCCAGGCGCAGGCCATTCCCCCCGTGATGGAAGGCCGCGACCTGCTTGGCATCGCGCAGACCGGCACGGGCAAGACGGCGGCCTTCGCGCTGCCGCTGCTGCACAACCTGGCCGCAACAAGCGGCCGCCCGCCACGCGGCGGCTGCCGCGTGCTGGTGCTCTCGCCCACGCGCGAACTGGCCAGCCAGATCGCGGACAGCTTCAAGACATACGGAAAGCATCTCGGCCTGACCGTCGCCACCGTCTTCGGCGGCGTCGGCATGGAGCCGCAGAAGCGCGCATTGGCGCGCGGCGTGGACATCCTCGTCGCGACGCCGGGGCGGCTGCAGGACCATCTCGACCAGCGCACCGCACGGCTCGACATGGTGCAGGTGCTCGTGCTCGACGAAGCCGACCAGATGCTCGACAAGGGCTTTCTGCCGGCCATCCGCCGCCTTCTTCGTGCGGTTCCCGAGAAGCGCCAGACGCTGTTCTTCAGCGCGACCATGCCGGCCGAGATCAACAGGCTGGCCGATGAGATGCTGACCGAGCCCGTCCGCGTTTCCGTGGCACCCGTGGCCACCACCGCGGAGCGCATCGCGCAGCGCGTCATTCATGTGGAGCAGTCCAGCAAGCGCCGCGTGCTCGCCGACCTGCTGCGCATGGAAGGCGTCGGCCGCGTGCTGGTCTTCTCACGAACAAAACACGGCGCGGACCGCATCGTGAAGAACCTCGAGCAGGACGGCATCGCCGCCAACGCCATCCACGGCAACAAGGCGCAGGGCGCGCGCGAGCGCGCGCTGGCCGAGTTCAAGAACGGTGTGGCGCCGGTGCTGGTCGCGACCGACATCGCGGCGCGCGGCATCGACGTGGACGGCGTGACGCATGTCATCCAGCACGACCTGCCCGATGTGCCCGAGACCTATGTGCACCGCATCGGCCGCACCGCGCGCGCCGGCGCTGCCGGCGAGGCCTGGGCGCTTTGCGCGCCTGACGAGATGGGCCTGATGCGCGCGGTGGAAAAGCTGATCCGCCAGGCGATTCCCGCCGAGGACCGCCGCAGCGACCGCAGCAAGCCGCTGGTCGAGGAGCCCCGCGCGCCGCGTCAGCAACGCGGCCGCCAGCAGCAGCAGCGCCAGCAGCCGAAGCAGGCACAGGGCAAGCCCGCGCAGAAGCATCAGCAGGCGCCGCGGCAGGATCAGCCGCGGC
>JAYRQX010000582.1:0-5432 GCA_041910415.1 Acetobacteraceae bacterium
GCGCAGGGCCAGGCGCCGGCGCCCACCCCGTCGGCACCGCGCCCGGCCCAGCCCGCGCCCGCCATTCCGGGGCAAAAACAGTTCGTGCCCTTCACCGGGGGCGCCGCGCGGAACTAGCCTGAACCGGTGATGTCCCGCTTTCGGCCGCCGCGCCGGACCGCCATATTCGCATCCCGACCGGAGCGATGCCGCCCATGTCCTATCGTCCCTACCAGCAGATCCTCCGCCGCACCTCGCGGATGATCCATGTCGGCCGGGTGCCGGTGGGCGGCGATGCGCCGATTTCGGTGCAGACCATGACCAACACGCCGACCGAGGACGCGCAGGCGACGATCGAGCAGATCCGCCGCTGCGAACGGGCGGGCGTGGACATCGTGCGCGTCTCCGTCCCGACCGAGGAGAGCACGGCGGCGCTGGCCGAGATCGTGCGCGAAGTGAACGTGCCTGTTGTCGCCGACATCCATTTCCACTACCGCCGGGCGATCGAGGCGGCGCGGGCGGGCGCGGCCTGCCTGCGCATCAATCCCGGCAATATCGGGTCCAAGGAGCGCGTGAAGGAGGTCGTGAAGGCCGCCCGTGACCATGGCTGCTCCATCCGCATCGGCGTCAACGCGGGCAGCCTGGAGAAGCACCTGCTGGAGAAATACGGGGAGCCGAACCCGGAGGCGCTGGTGGAATCCGCCCTCTGGCACGCCGACCACCTGCTCCAGGAGGATTTCCACGAATTCAAGATCAGCGTGAAGGCGTCCGACGTCTTCCTGGCCGTCGCCGCCTACCAGCAATTGGCCGAGGCCTGCGACCACCCGCTGCACATCGGCATCACCGAGGCCGGCGGGCGCCGGGCGGGGACGGTGAAATCCGCCATCGGCCTGGGCAGCCTGCTCTGGGCCGGCATCGGGGATTCGCTGCGCGTCTCGCTTTCGGCCGAGCCGGAGGAAGAGGTCGCGGTCGGCTGGGACCTCTTGAAATCGCTGCATCTTCGCCATCGGGGGGTAAAGGTCGTCTCCTGCCCGTCCTGCGCGCGGCAGGGCTTCGATGTGATCCGGACGGTCGAGAAGCTCGAAGAAAGACTGGCGCACATCGCGCAACCGATTACGCTCTCCATCATGGGTTGCGTGGTGAACGGCCCGGGCGAGGCGCTGATGACCGATTTCGGCCTGACGGGCGGAGGGGCGGGGACGCACATGGTCTATCATGCCGGCAGGACCGACCACACGGTCAGAACCGAGGACATGGTCGAGCACATCGTGGCGCTCGTCACCGAAAAGGCCGCGGCCA
Organism: Acetobacteraceae bacterium; assembly: GCA_041910415.1. Classification (GTDB taxonomy): domain Bacteria; phylum Pseudomonadota; class Alphaproteobacteria; order Acetobacterales; family Acetobacteraceae; genus JAYRQX01. The sequence goes on from JAYRQX010000582.1 coordinate 1,279, forward strand.
TGGATGCGGCGAAGGCCGCGGACACCATCCAGAAGGCGGCCGAGTGATGCGCGCGACCCTCGTAGCCCTGCTGCTGGCCTCTGCCCTCGGCGCGCCTGCGCTCGGCCAGTCCCGCGCCCCCATGCCGGCGCCCGGTGCCGATGCCGCCCCGGACCCGGCCGCGGACGCAGCCCCGGCGCAGCCCGCAGCCCAGGCCACGGCGGATTACTGCGGCTTTCTCCGCAACCAGATCAACCAGGCCGAGCAGACGCTGCGGCAGCTTGTCGTGTCCATCAACGCGACGGGCCGCACCGATCCCCCCGCGCAGCTCATCACGCGCGCGGCCTGGATGGACCAGTGGGCCGGCCGCCTGGCGGGCTATGTGGAGGCGACCACGCCGGCGAGTTGCCTGTCGCCGACGCAGCTCGAAGCCGCGCGGCAGGTGGTTGCGCAATATGGCGCCTTCGCGTCCCAGGCGCGCGACTTCGCCACGCGTCCGGCCGAAACGGCTTCGTCCGCGCAGGCCCCCACCCCCGCCCAGCGCCGCCAGCAGCGGCGCGAGCAGCAGCGGCGGGAGCAGGATTTCCAGCAATCCATCCAGCCCTGACCCGACCGATCGGATTTTGAGTGATGTCTTCCCTGCAGCCCGTGCGCGGGACGCGCGACCTCATTGGCGACGATTTCCGGCGCATGCACCATGTCGCGGAGACGGCGCGGCGCGTCTCGGCGCTCTATGGCTTCGAGGAATGGTCCACGCCGGTCTTCGAGGACACGCGCGTCTTCCAGCGCGGGCTGGGCGATACCTCCGATGTCGTGTCGAAGGAGATGTACACCTTCGAGGATCGCGGCGGGGATTCGGTGACCTTGCGGCCGGAGGCGACGGCGGGGCTGTGCCGCGCGCTGGTCAGCAACGGGCTGACCCAGGCCAACCTGCCGCGCAAGATCTTCTATACGGGGCCGATGTTCCGCTACGAGCGGCCGCAGAAGGGCCGCTACCGGCAGTTCCACCAGATCGATATCGAGGTGATGGGCTCGGCCGAGCCGCTGGCGGATGCCGAGGTGATCGCCTGCGGCTGGCATGTTCTGCAGGAGCTCGGCATTGCCGAGGGCACGGTGCTGGAACTGAACACGCTGGGCGATGCGGCATCGCGCGATGCCTACCGCGCGGCGCTGGTCGAGTATTTCACGCGCCACAAGGACGCCTTGTCGCACGATAGCAAGGTGCGACTGGACAAGAATCCACAGCGCATCCTGGATTCCAAGGACGAGACGGACCGCGGCATCGTCGCCGGCGCGCCGACCATCGACGCCTATCTGACGCCCGAGGCCGCGGAATTCTTCTCCAGCGTACAAAAGAATCTGGAGCGTTTCGGCGTGCCGTTCCGGCGCAATGCACGGATCGTGCGGGGGCTCGATTACTACAGCCACACCGCCTTCGAATTCGTGACGGACCGGCTTGGCGCGCAGGGCACGGTGATGGGCGGCGGGCGGTACAACGGCCTGGTCGAGGAGATGGGCGGCCCGGCCACGCCCTGCGTCGGCTGGGCGGCGGGGATGGAGCGGCTGTCGCTGCTGCTGGAGGGTGCCGGACTGACGCCAGGTGCGCCGCGCTGCATTGCCGTGATCCCCGTGGGCGAAGCCGCCGAGGGTGAGGCGATTGCGTTGATGCAGGAGCTGCGCGGCCGCGGCGTGCCTGTCGAGATCGCCTATCGCGGCAACACCAAGCGCCGGATGGAGCGTGCGAACAAGGCCGGCTCCCCAGCCGCGCTGATCCTCGGCGAGTCGGAGCTCGCGGATGGCACTGTGGTGGTGCGCGACCTCGCCGCCGGCACGCAGGAGCGCGTGCCGCGCGGCGCGGTCCTGCAGGCGCTCGGTGCGACGGGCGCGGCTGACGTCATCATGGACGCGGTGATCGACGAGCAGATCGAGGCCATGCTGGACGAGGACGAGCAGGGCCACGCATGACCCTGCCCGCGAAACTCGACCGCCTGCTGACGCGGGCCGAGGAACTGCGCCACACGCTGAACACGGCGGGCGGCGCGGAGATCGCCGCGCTGTCGAAGGAGCTGAACGAGCTCGAGCCGCTGGTCGAGAAGGTGGGCGAACTCCGCGCCTCCGAGCGCGCGCGGGACGAGGCGCAGGCGCTGCTGGACGACCCCGAGATGCGGGAGCTGGCGGAGCCGGAATACTACGCGCAGCGCGACCGCGTGCCGGTGCTCGAACAGGAAATCCGCATCATGCTGCTGCCGAAGGATGCGGCGGATGAGCGGAGCGCGATCCTGGAAATCCGCCCCGCCGCCGGCGGCGACGAGGCCGGGCTGTTCGCCGCCGAGCTGTTCCGCGCCTACCAGCGCTATGCCGAGGCGCGACGCTGGAAGTTCGAGGTGCTGGACTACGACGAGAGCGAGCTGGGCGGCGTGAAGGGCGCGGTCGCGGAAATCACGGGCAAGGGCGTCTTCGCGCGGCTGAAATTCGAAAGCGGCGTCCATCGCGTGCAGCGCGTGCCCGCGACCGAGACGCAGGGGCGCATCCACACCTCGACCGTGACCGTCGCCGTTCTGCCGGAAGCGGAGGAGGTGGACGTGCAGATCAACGAGGGCGACCTGCGCATCGACACCTATCGCGCCTCAGGCGCCGGCGGGCAGCATGTCAACAAGACGGACAGCGCCGTCCGCATCACCCATCTGCCGACCGGCATCGTGGTCGCGATGCAGGAAGAAAAATCGCAGCACAAGAACCGCGCCAAGGCGATGAAGGTGCTGCGGTCGCGCATTTTCGACGTGCAGCGCGCGAAGCTGGATGCGGCGCGCGCCGCCGATCGCAAGGGGCAGGTGGGGACAGGCGATCGTTCCGAGAGAATCCGGACCTACAACTTCCCGCAGGGCCGCGTGACCGATCACCGCATCGGCCTGACGCTGCACAAGATCGACCGCATCATGCTCGGCGAGTTCGACGAGATCTTTGACAGCCTGATCGCCGAGGACCAGGCCATGCGGCTGGCGGCCGAGGGCGAGTGACGAATGTCTGCGCCGAACCGGGCGGCACGGTCGGCGCCTTCCTGTGCCAGGCCGGGCAGAGGCTGCGCGCGGCGGCGATCGAGGCACCGCGGCAGGAAGCGCGCATCCTGCTCGCTGCCGCGATGGGCTGCACGGAATCGGACCTGCTGCGCGACCCCCGCGCGCCGGTCGCGGATGACGCCGCGTCGCGCTTCGGTGCGATGCTGCGCCGGCGCCTGGCGCATGAGCCGATGGCCTACGTCACCGGCCGTTGCGGCTTCTGGACGCTCGATCTCGCGGTCTCGCCGGCGACGCTGATCCCGCGCGCGGATACCGAGACCCTGGTCGAGGCTGCGCTGGACCAATTCCCGGATCGCCGCGCCGTACGCCGTGTGCTGGACCTCGGCACGGGCACGGGTGCGCTGCTGCTGGCGGTGCTGTCGGAATTCCCTGATGCCTTCGGCATCGGCACGGATCGCGTGCCGCAAGCGGCCGCGTTGGCAGAGGCGAATGCGCGGCGGACCGGGCTGCGGGACCGCGCGGCGTTCGTTGCCGCCGATTGGGCCGCGCCGCTCGCCGGGCGTTTCGATCTCGTGCTGTCCAACCCGCCCTATATCCCGGGAGGCGACATTCCGGGTCTGATGCCCGAGGTCGCGCGGCACGAGCCGGTTTCCGCCCTGGATGGCGGCGCGGACGGCCTGGATGCCTACCGGGCCATCGCCGCGGCGCTGCCGGCCCTGTTGGCGCCGGGCGGGCGGGCCATCCTGGAACTGGGGCAGGGCCAGGGCGATGCCGTCGCGGCCCTCGCGACCGCGGCCGGCATCGCGGTCTTCGGCACTCGCCCCGATCTCGGCGGCATCGACCGCGCCCTTGTTCTGAGCGCCTGACCCGCCATCCCTGCGCGTGGTTCCCTATAGCGTCGTGCCCGAATGGTGGATCATACCAACTCTCGCAGATCGTGACTGATCTGGACCTCACACCACCGGTCGAATGCTTCGACCGTTGGCGTTCGCTTTTTTGGCCCTCAGTTGCCGGGCGCCACCTCCGGCGGCCTGGCTCGCCGGACCGTCATGCCGAAGGCATGCTGTCCGCATGACCGGCGGATCGGCACAGCCGACCGAGAGCGGGCCGCATTCCGGGTTCCCATCGACATCGCGCAGCGATTTCGCATGGGTGCCC
>JAYRQX010000583.1:0-1768 GCA_041910415.1 Acetobacteraceae bacterium
CGCACCACCGCCTCGGCCTCGGCGGCGGAGCGGCGGTAGTTCACGGCGATGGCCGCGCCCTGCTCGGCGAGGCCGAGGCAGATGGCACGGCCCACGTCCCGCCCGCCGCCCGTGACGACCGCGACCTTGCCTTTCAATTGCTGTTCCATTCCTGCTCTCCTCAGGCCTGCGTGCGGGCTGCTGCGATCAGCCGGAACAGCCGTTCCGGGGTGACGGGCAGTTCCGTGATGTTCATGCCGAGCGCGTCGCTCACCGCATTGGCGATGGCGGCGGGGGCGCCGATGGTTCCGCCCTCACCCATGCCGCGATAGCCGCCGATCGTCGCCGGCAGTTCCGATTCCACATGGGCCACGGTGATGGACGGAATCTCCGCCGCCGTCGGCACCAGGTAGTCCACCAGATTCGCCGTCACGATCTGGCCGCGCTCGTCGTAACGGATCTCCTCCAGCAGCGCGGCGCCGATGCCCTGGGCGACGCCGCCATGCACCTGGCCGTCCACGATCATCGGATTGATCAGCCTGCCGCAATCCTCGGCGACGACGTGGCGCAGGACGCGGACGGCGAGCGTGCCGGGGTCGATCTCGACCATGGCGATGTGCGTGGCGCACGCCGTCGTGCCGAAATAGGGATCATAGGTCTCGGTGGCCGAGAGGTCGGGCCGCGCATCCCTGGGGAAACGTCCCATCTCCGAATAGACGGCGCGCGCAAGTTCGCGGAAGGACATCGCGCGGTCCGTGCCGGCGATGCGGATGCGGCCGTCCTCGATCTCGATATCCGCCTCCGACGTCTCGAACAGATGCGCGGCGGCTGCGATCACCTTGCGCCTGACGACGCGTGCGGAGAGCGTGGCCGCGCCGCCCGCCAGCACCGCGCTGCGGCTGGCATAGGTGCCGGTGCCGTGCGGCACCGCGCTCGTGTCGCCCTGGACGATGCGGATGTCCCTGATCCGCGCGCCGAGTTCGTCCGCGATGATTTGTGCCAGTGTCGTCTCCAAGCCCTGCCCGTGGGAGGCGACGCCGAATTTCGCGGTGACCGCGCCGGTGGAATCGATGCTGATGTCGGCCGTCTCGGTACCCGTGTTGATTGGCATGCCCGGCGCGGCCGAGATGCGCGATCCGATGCCTGTCAGCTCGGCATAGGAGGCGACACCAATGCCGACGACACGTCCCTCGGCGCGCGCCTTCGCCTGTTCCTGCCGCAGCGCGTCGTAGCCCGCGGCCGCGCAGGCGCTCGCCAGGCATTCCTGGAAGCCAGAGCGGTCCCAGACGATGCCGGAGCCGGTCTTGAACGGGAATTCCTCGGCCCGCACCAGGTTGCGCCGGCGCATCTCCACGGGATCGAGGTCGAGACGTCGTGCCGCCAGATCCATCAGCCTCTCCATGACGAAGGTGGAGATCGGGCGGCCCACGCCGCGATAGGGTCCCGTCGGCGACTTGGACGTCGCGACCCCCCGCACCTGGCCGCGATAGGCGGGCAGGCGATAGGGGCCTGGCAGGAAGCTCGCCACCTGCACGGGCTCGAGCGCCGCGGTCCAAGGGTAGATCGAGCCCGCACCGACATCGCCGAGGATCTCCGCCGTCAGCCCGAGCAGCCGTCCGTCGCCGTCGAAGGCGAGCTCGGCGTCCACGATCTCGTCGAAGCCGTGGCTCGTGGTGATCAGGTCCTCCATGCGGTCGGCAATCCAGCCGACCGGGTGCCCGCGCAGTCGCGCCAGCGCGGCAACGAGAATCTCTTCCGGATAGAGCGAAGCCTTGCCGCCGAAGCCGCC
>JAYRQX010000584.1:0-2874 GCA_041910415.1 Acetobacteraceae bacterium
CCGCGCCGGCCTCCAGCCCTCGTGAGGATCCGATGATCACAGCGGCAGGCCGCCTGCGTGCGATGCTGAATGCGCCCGGCATGGTCGTGGCGCCCGGCGCCTATGACTGCCTGACGGCGCGGATGGTGCAGCAGGCCGGGTTCGGCGCGATCTACATGACAGGCGCCGGCACGGCGGCGGCCCTCGGCTTTCCCGATCTGGGCCTGGTGACGCTGACGGAGATGGCCGACAATGCGGGGCGCATGGCGGCGATCAGCGATCTCCCGGTGATCGCCGACGCCGACACGGGCTTCGGCAGCGAGATCAGCGCCTATCGGACGGTGCGGGAATACGAACGCCGCGGCGTCGCGGCCATCCACATCGAGGACCAGCAATTCCCGAAGCGCTGCGGGCATCTCGACGGCAAGGCGATCGTGCCGCGGGACGAGTTCGTGATGAAGATCCAGGCCGCCGCGGCGGCCAAGCGCTCACCCGACTTCATGGTCATTGCGCGCACGGATGCGCGTGCCGTCGCGGGGCTGGACGAGGCGATCTGGCGCGCCAACGCAGCCTTCGACGCCGGCGCCGACATGGCCTTCGTGGAAGCGCCGCAATCGCAGGAGGAAGCCGGCGCGATCCCGGGCATGGTGAGGGGCCCCTGCCTGCTGAATTTCCACCGCGGCGGCAAGACGCCCAACCTCGATCTGCGCTGGGCCGAGGAGGTCGGCTACAAGCTCGCGATCGTGCCGGGGCTGCTGCTGCGCTCGGTCGTCGCGATCTGCGACATGATGCTGGCCGAGCTGAAGGCGACGCACAGGCATCCCGTGCCGGTGCGAGAGTTCACCACGCCCGAGCTGCACGACCGCTTCGGCCGCGCGGAATGGGATGCGCTGCGCGACCGGTTCAGCGTGGCGAAGGCGGCGGAGTGACGGATATGACCCAGCCGCGCACCATGCTGCAGAAGATCTGGGACGAGCATCTCATCCTGGAGGAAGACGGCCAGTGCCTGATGCTGGTCGCGCGCAACCTCGCCCATGACGGTTCGTACCATGCCTTCGGCGTGATCGATAAGCGCGGCATCCCGCTGCGCAACCCCGACATGACCTTCGCGACGCCGGACCACGGTGTTTCGACGAGGAGCCACAGGGTCGAGGACATCACCGACCCCGTGCAGCGGCGGGTGGTGGAGACGCTGCACAGCAACGCGGCCAGGCACCGCTTCACGCTGTTCGGACTGGACGATCCGCGCCAGGGCATCATCCATGTGGTGGGGCCGGAACAGGGCCTGACGCAGCCGGGGCTGCTGCTGGTCTGCGGCGACAGCCACACCTCCACCCATGGCGCGCTGGGTGCGCTCGCCTTCGGGATCGGTGCCTCGGAAGTCGCGCATGTGCTGGCGACGCAGACCATCTGGCGCAAGCGCCCGAAATCCATGCGCATCACGGTGGAAGGCGCGCGGCCCGCAAGCGTGACGGCCAAGGACGTGATCCTCGCCATCATCGCCAGGATCGGCGCCAACGGCGCCGCGCAGCACGTCATCGAATACGCCGGCTCGACACTCAGGGAAATGACGATCGAGGAACGGCTGACGGTCTGCAACATGTCGATCGAGGCCGGCGGCCGCGCGGGCATGGTGGCGCCCGACGAGACGACCTTCGCCTATCTGAAGGGCCGTCCCTTCGCGCCCGCCGGCGCTGATTGGGATGCCGCCATCGCGCATTGGCGCCGCCTGCCGACGGATGACGGCGCCGTCTTCGACACCGAAGTATCGCTCGATGCCGCCGCCCTTGCGCCGATGGTCACCTGGGGCAACAGCCCCGAGGACGCGCTGCCCGTCACCGCCGCCATCCCCGATCCCGCCAGCGCGACGGACGCGCTGCGGCGCGAGACGATGCGCGAGGCGCTGGACTACATGGGCCTCACGCCCGGCCAGCGCATCGCCGACATTCCCGTGGACCAGGTCTTCATCGGCAGTTGCACCAATGGCCGGATCGAGGATCTGCGCGCCGCGGCGGCCGTCGCCAGGCTCGGACGCGCGGTGGTGCCGGCCATGATCTCGCCGGGCTCGACCATGGTGAAGGCGCAGGCCGAGGCCGAAGGGCTCGACCGCATCTTCCGGGACGCCGGCTTCGAATGGCGGGAATCCGGCTGCTCCATGTGCGTCGGCATGAACGGCGACCTGGTCGGCGCGGGCAAGCGCTGTGCGTCCACGTCGAACAGGAATTTCCGGGGGCGGCAGGGCAAGGACAGCCGCACCCATCTGATGAGCCCCGCCATGGCCGCCGCCGCCGCGCTGCGCGGCCGCATCACCGATGTGCGCGACCTCATGGCAGGAGGCTGAGATGCAGCCCTTCACGACACTCTCCGCCACCGCCGTCCCGCTCGACCGCGCCAATGTGGACACGGACCAGATCGCGCCTGCGCGCTTCCTCCGCCGGCCGCGCGACGACGGCTATGCCGACGTGCTCTTCCACGATCTGCGCTTCTCCGCGCCCGGCGTGGAGCAGGCCGATTTCGTGCTGAACCAGCCTGCGTACCGCACGGCGAGGATCCTCGTCGCCGACCGCAATTTCGGCGGCGGATCGAGCCGCGAGCAGGCCGTGTGGTCGCTGGTGGATTACGGCATCCGCTGCGTCATCGCCGTCACTTTCGGCGACATCTTCTGGGAGAACTCCGTGAAAGGCGGCCTGCTGCTGATCCGCGTGGACGAAGCGACGGCGGCCACGCTGCGGACCCAGTTGCTGGCGAAGCCGGGGGCCGCGATGACCGTGGACCTGACGGCGCAGACCATCACGGCGCCCGACGGCGCCGTCATCCCTTTCGAGGCGGAACCCGGCCGCAAGCGCCGCCTCCTGCTCGGCCTCGACGAGATCGGCGTCACGCTCCGCCACGACA